>CAYWDW010000050.1:7852-13803 GCA_964457105.1 uncultured Heliobacteriaceae bacterium | reverse complement strand
GTTTGTTCCGTTATCTCTCTTCCGGCCTGTTCTCTCGCTTAACTTAATGCCATTGGGCTTACAGCTTCGCCCCAACCCAGGGCAAGGAGAACCGATGGAACGCAAGCAGGCATCCGATTATCCGCAGGCGTTACTGGACCTGTTTCACGAATACCAGCATGGCGACATGGATCGCCGTACTTTCATGGATCATCTCGGCAGGTTCGCGACCGGCGGCCTGACCGCCGCCGCGATTTTCGAGAGTCTGACGCCGAACTACGCCTGGGCGCAGCAGGTCGCGCTCGACGACAAGCGCATCAAGGTCAGCACTGAAACCGTGTCATCGCCGAACGGCAACGGTTCAATCAAAGGCCATTTCGCGCGTCCGGCAAAAAATGGCAGGTATCCCGTCGTCCTCGTCATTCACGAAAATCGTGGCTTGAATCCTTACATCGAAGACGTTGCCCGGCGTCTCGCGACGGCCAATTTCATGGCCTTTGCGCCTGACGGTCTGACTTCGGTGGGCGGTTATCCGGGCAACGAACAGGACGCCGCCGCCGCCTTTCGCAAGGTGGATGGAGCGAAGATGACTGAAGATTTCGTCGCGGCGGCCAAATGGCTCAAGGCGCGTCCCGATTCCACCGGCAAACTTGGCGCGGTCGGCTTTTGCTTTGGCGGCGGGATGGTCAATCAACTGGCCGTCAGGCTGGGCGCTGATTTGAATGCGGGCGTGGCTTTTTATGGCCGTCAGGCAGGCGTGGCGGACGTGCCGAAAATTTCTGCGCCGCTGCTGCTGCATTACGCGGGGAATGATGAGCGCATCAACGCGGGCATTCCGACTTACGAAGAAGCGCTCAAGGCCAATCGGAAGATCTACGCTGTTTACCTGTATGAAGGCAAACAACACGGCTTCCACAACGACACGACGCCGCGTTATGACGCGGAGTCAGCGAAACTGGCGTGGACGCGCACGCTCGAATTTTTCAACAAGTACCTGCGCTGACGCCTGATGCGTAACGGCCACCGGACCAATCAGCGATCACCCGATTCTTTCAATCGCCCCTCATGACGAGGCGGCTGAATCTTCCGCCTTGTCCTGCGGCTGTGAAAGCATGGCCGGAACGTACATCCGGTCGGTGTATTCCTTGACCATGCGGCGGGCGCTGTAAGCCGGGGCGACGGTGCGAATGGTTTCCTTCATCACCTGCACCCAGCGGCGCGGCACGCCGTCGGAATCGCGGTCGAAAAAGAGCGGGACGATTTCGCTTTCGAGCAGCCGGTAAAGCGATTCGATATCGGCCCGGTCGCGCTCATCCTCGCTCATCGGCGCCAGCGGATCGCCGTCAATGGCCCAGCCGTTCGTGCCCTTGTAACCCTCGTACCACCAGCCGTCCAGCACGCTTAAGGAAGGCACGCCGTTGGCGGCGGCCTTCATCCCGCTCGTGCCGCTTGCTTCAAACGGCGGGCGCGGATTGTTGAGCCAGACATCCACGCCGCGATAGAGATGCTTGCCGACGTGAATATCAAAATCCTCAATGAAAGCGATTTGCCCGCCCATGTTGTGATCGCGCGCCAGGTTGTAGAGTTCGTGAATCAGGTTGCGGCCCGGCGCGTCGTCCGGGTGCGCCTTGCCCGCAAAGATCAACTGCACCGGACGCCACTGATGCTGCAAAATGTTGCGGAGTCTCTCAATGTCGCTGAAGACCAGCATGGCGCGTTTGTAAGTCGCAAAGCGGCGCGCAAACCCAATCGTCAGCGCCTCCGGGTTGAGCAGCGTCCCCGAAGTCAGCACGTGCGTCGGATTGGTGCCATCGGCCATCCACTTGCGCCGCGCGCGTTCGCGGATGAACCCGTGCAGCTTGTGTTTGAGCCGCATATGCAGGTTCCACAAATCCTGATCGGGCAGATCGGCCAGCCGTTCCCACAGCGTTGGATCGTCGTGATGCTCCAGCCAGTCGCGGCCCAGGAATTTGTCATAGAGCCGGTCCAGTTCCGGCGCCATCCACGTCGGCGTGTGAATGCCGTTGGTGACGTGCGTAATCGGCACTTTCTCTTCCGGCAGATTGTAGAGCGGCGCCCACATCTGCCGCGAAATTTTGCCGTTGAGTTCGCTCACCCCGTTGCAGTGATTGCTCAGCCGCAGCGCGAGCGCCGTCATATTGAAATTGTTGCTGCCATTGCCGTCGGCATATTCACCGAGCGCGAGAAAGCGTTCGCGGCTGATGCCGAGCTGTTCCCAGTAACCTGAAAAAGACTGCTCGATCAGATGAAACTGAAACGCATCGTGACCCGCCGGCACCGGCGTGTGCGTGGTAAAGATCGAAGTCGCGCGCACAATTTCAGCCGCCTCGTCAAAACTCAGGCCTTCCTGCACAAACTGCCGGATGCGTTCGAGCATCAGAAACGCCGCGTGGCCTTCGTTGGCGTGAAAGATGGCAGGGCGAATGCCAACGGCATTGAGCATCCGCACGCCGCCAATGCCGAGCACAATCTCCTGCACCAGCCGCGTCGCGCGATCACCGCCGTAAAGCCGCGCCGAGAGTTCACGATCCCAGGGTTCATTCTCTTCAACGTCGGTGTCCATCAGATACAGCGACACCGAACCGAGCCGCACGCGCCAGACCGCCGCGTGAATCACGCGATTGCACAGTTCCAGTTTCAGCAGCCCGCGCTCGCTGTCGCGCGACATCACGGCCTCAAGCGGCGCGGTGCGGTAATCGAGTCGTTCGTAATAAGCCTCCTGCCGCCCCGCCGCCGAGATGCGTTGTTTGAAATAACCCTGCGGATAAATAAATCCGGCCCCGACCAGCGGCAGCCCCAGGTCGTTCGCTTCCTTGCAATGATCGCCCGCCAGAATGCCCAGCCCGCCCGAATAGATCGGCAGCGAACTGTGGACGCCGAATTCAGCCGAGAAATAGGCAATCGTGCGGTCGGTCAGGTTCAGATATTTTTCTCTGAACCAGGTGTGACTCGCCTTCAGGCTGCGGTCAAATTCCATCATCACGCCGTCAAAGCGGCGCAGAAAGCCCGGATCAGCCGCCGCCGCTTCGAGCCGTTCACGCGGCATTTCTGACAGCAGTTTGACGGGATTGTGATGCGTGATCTCCCAGAGGGTCTTGTCCAGATTCTGAAACAGCCAGGCCGCTTCAGGATGCCAGCTCCACCAGAGATTACCGGCCAGTTCGCCCAGTCGCGCAATGCGCGGCGGCAAGGGAGTGTCGCCATTTTTCGAGTTGTTCATCTTTTTATGTCGTCTGTCCTGCGGGGTGTGGTTTCTGAAAGTCGGGATTGTCAGGTAACTCCCGGCGCAAAAAGGATCGCGCCCAAAGAACAGCAAATCTACCTGACGCATGCCCAGGCGTCAACCACGAATAATGCCGGAAAAATCGGCGCCCTCAGGCGTATTCTCATCATCCTTACGCTCATTGACCCTGCCTCGGACGGCCTGTGCCTGTACGCTCCTGGGCTTCGCTGCTATATTGTGGCCGCATCGGTTGTCACTTCCAGATCAGGAGAATTCATTTATGTCTGCTGGAGCATCGGCGCTGACCGGCGCGCCCGTCAATCGCGGAGAAGCACAATATCTGAACCTGCTCCGCCTGATCCTCGAACACGGTGCGCGCAAGGATGACCGCACCGGCACCGGCACTTTATCCATCTTCGGGCATCAGATGCGCTTTTGCCTCAGCGAAGGCTTTCCGTTGCTGACGACTAAAAAGCTGCATCTGAAATCAATCATTCACGAACTGCTCTGGTTTCTGCGCGGCGAGACGAACATCCGCTACCTGACCGACAACGGCGTCACGATCTGGAATGAATGGGCCGATGCCAGCGGTGAACTCGGTCAGGGCATTTACGGTTCGATGTGGCGTTCGTGGCCGAATCCTGACGGCACGCAGCTTGACCAGATTTCACAGGTCATTGAGCAAATCAGAAAAAATCCTGATTCCCGGCGTCTGCTCGTCGTCGCTTACAACCCGTCGTTTGCTGACAAGGTCGCGCTGCCGCCGTGTCACTCGTTCTTTCAGTTTTATGTTGCGGATAAAAAACTGTCGTGTCAGATGTATCAGCGTTCAGCCGATGTCTTTCTCGGCGTGCCCTTCAACATCGCGTCCTATGCATTGCTGACGCTGATGGTCGCGCAGGTCTGCAACCTCGCGCCCGGTGACTTCATTCACAGCTTCGGCGATGCGCACCTGTATCTGAATCATCTCGATCAGGCGCGGCTGCAACTCGCGCGCGAACCTTTCGCGCCGCCGCAGATGAACATCAATCCGGCCATCAGCGACATCTTCGATTTCAAATACGAGGATTTCGCGCTGACCGGTTATCAGCATCACCCGCCCATCAAAGCGGAGGTGTCGGTGTGATCATCTCGCTGATTGTGGCCATGGATGAACGGCGCGGTAGCCGATCTGAAAAGATTCAAGGCGCTGACGATGGGCCATCACCTGATCGCCGGGCGCAAAACTTATGAATCCATCGGCCAGCCGCTGCCTGGTCGCACGATGATCGTCATCACGCGTGATCCTGCTTATCAGGCCGAGGGCTGCCTGATCGCGCATTCGGTTGATGAAGCTCTCGCGCTGGCCCGGTCGCGCGGCGAAAGCGAAGTCTTCATCATCGGCGGCGCAGCAGTTTATGCCCGGACGCTTGAGCGCGCCGACCGTTTGTATCTGACGCAGGTTCACGCCACCGTTGACGCCGATGTCTTCTTTCCGGCTGTTGATGCAAGCGCCTGGCGCGAGCAGGAAGTTTCGCTGCACGAAGCTGGTGAAAAAAATCAGTACCCGTCCACCTTCAAACTGCTGGTCAGAAAAACTGACTGAAGTTTTCAATCACGGAGGATTCAATGCAACGCCCCGCCTTCTTTTGTCTGCTCCTGGTGGTGCTGCTTTCGCTGCCGCACGCTTCAGCTTTTGCACAGGACGCTGCCGCGTCGCCCGACTGGGATAAGGCCCGCGCCGAAACCGTGCAGATGCTGGCCGGTCTGATCAAAATTGACACGAGCAACCCGCCCGGCAATGAAACCAGAGCCGCCGAATACATCAAAGCAATTCTTGACCGCGAAGGCATCGCTTCACAGATTTACGAACTCGAACCCGGACGCGGCAACCTCGTCGCGCGGCTGAAAGGCAGCGGCAAAAAACGCCCGCTGCTGCTGATGGGCCATCTTGATGTGGTCGGCGTCGAACGCGCCAGGTGGACGGTTGATCCGTTCGCAGCGCTCATCAAAGACGGCTACATTTACGGGCGCGGCGCCTCGGATGACAAAGGCATGACGGCGGTCTGCCTGGAAGTCTTGCTGCTGCTGCACCGCCTGAAAGTGCCGCTCGACCGCGATGTGATCCTGCTGGCCGAAGCCGGCGAAGAAGGCACAACCCGCGCAGGCATTGATTTCATGGTCAGTCAGCACTGGCCCGAAATCGAATGTGAGTTTGCGCTCAACGAAGGCGGACTGATGTATGACAAGAACGGCAGTGTGCAATACGTTGGCGTCTCAACGACTGAAAAAGTTCCGCGCGGCATCAGGCTGGTGGCGAAGGGCACTTCAGGTCACGGCTCGATGCCGCGCCTTGATAATGCCATCACGCACCTCGCCGCCGCCGTCGCAAAGGTCGGCAGCTTTCAGATGCCGATGCGCCTGAACGAAACGACGCGCACATTCTTTCAGCGCCTGGCCACGATCAGCCCGCCCGATGAAGCGAAGCTTTATCTGTCACTCGTCAACGATCAGGACAGCGCCGCCGCTCAGGAAAAGCTCCGCGCCACAAATATCGGCTACAATTCAATGCTGCGAACTTCGCTCGTGCCGACGATCATCAAAGGCGGTTTTCGCAGCAACGTCATCCCCGGCGACGCCGAAGCGACCATTGACGTGCGCGCGCTGCCCGATGAAAACATGGCCGGGATGGTGGCCACGCTGCAAAAGCTGATCAAGGACATCGGCCCGCGCAACGCCAAGCGCAACG
>CAYWDW010000050.1:0-7842 GCA_964457105.1 uncultured Heliobacteriaceae bacterium | reverse complement strand
ATTGAAATCATCCCGCCACCACAGCGCGGACGCCCCGCTGCGCCGCCGTCAGGCCTCAGCACTGAGATGTTTCTGGCGCTCGAACGCGCGCAGAAAACGATGTTTCCGAAAGCTGTCACGCTGCCGATGATGCTGACCGGTGCCACCGATTCAGCGCAGTTGCGCGCCAAAGGCGTCCACGCTTACGGCCTGGGCAGCGTCGTCACCGATGAAGAGCGCGCCCGCATTCACGGCAATGATGAACGGCTCTCAATCGCAGGCATCGGCAAATTCGTTGAATTCGTTTACCGCGCCGTGACCGATGTCGCAGCCGCTGGTAAAACACCGTGAACGCAGGCGCCACAAGGAGCGCACAAGGAGCGCACAGGGAGTACACAAGGAGCGCAGGCGTCCCGCCTGCTGTTTTTCTGTCCTGAATGAATCGCCGGAACAGCAGGCGGGACGCCTGCGCTCCTTGTTAACAGCCAAACTGCAATGAAGATTCTGACCGCACAACAGATGCGCGAAATGGATCGGCTGACGGTCGAGCGTTGCGGCATTCCGTATGCGACGCTGATGGAAACCGCAGGCGCGCGGGTCGCTGAAGCGATCATTGAATATTACGGGCCGGTCAGTGGAAAAAGCTTTGCGGTTTACTGCGGCAAGGGCAACAACGGCGGTGATGGCGCAGTTGTTGCCCGGCTGCTGTGGATGCGTGGAGCCATCGTTGATGTGCTGCTGTTTGGCGAAATCGAAAAAACAAAAGACGAAGCCCGCACCAACTTTGAAATTGTCAGGCAGCTTGCAGCAACTGATTCTGCGACCTGCGGCAAAGGCGCGCTCAGTTTCACTCAGATTGCCAGCGACGACGCCGATCTTTTCAAAGCCTCGCAGTTCATCATTGATGCTCTGTTCGGCACGGGACTGACGAAACCGGCTGAAGGCATTTACGCCAGAGCCATTGAGGCCATCAATGAGTCACACCGGTTGCTGAGAACAACCGTGATTGCGGTTGATATTCCCTCAGGCCTGTCCTCCGATGCGGCTCAACCCATCGGCCCGCACGTTGAGGCTGATCTGACTGTTTCATTCACTGCTCCGAAAATCGGCAACGTGCTGCCGCCAGCCTGCTATGCCAGTGGCAGACTGATTGTTGCTCCAATCGGAACCCCCGATGAACTGCTGACAGAATCAGGCGCGTCTCTTCAGCTTGTCGAAGAAAGCCGGATTGCCGCATGGCTGCGCGCATCGCGTCGCGCGCCTGACGCTCACAAAGGCCTGGTCGGCGATGTGCTGCTGATGGCCGGATCGCGCGGCAAGACGGGCGCAGCGGCGCTCTCGGCGGAAGCCGTGCTGCGCGCCGGAGCGGGCCTGGTCACTGTCGCTACAGCGCAATCGGCTCAGGCGCTGCTCGTCACGCAAACGCGCACCGAAGTGATGACCGAACCGCTGGCTGAAACCAGCGACGGCGCGATTGCGCGCGACGCGCTCACACGCGCCATCGAACTGGCGCAGAAGCGAACAGTGATTGCCCTCGGCCCCGGCCTGTCTTCAACGGCTGAAAGCACACGAAATTTTGTCCGCGAGTTTGTCGCGCAGCGAAACGCGCCGCTCGTCATTGATGCGGATGGATTGAACTGTCTGGCGCCCTGGCCTGAAGAGCTGAAAGGTTCTGATGATTTGCCGATCATCATCACGCCGCATCCGGGCGAGATGGCGCGACTGACCGGAAAGACAAATGCCGAGATCGTCGCGGATCGTATCAGCGCGGCGCGTGAGTTTGCAACCAGGCATCACATCATCACGATTCTGAAAGGCAGCCGCACGCTCGTTGCCGCGACCGACGGCGAAATTTATGTCAACCCGACCGGCAATGCCGGAATGGCGACGGCGGGTTCAGGCGACGTGCTGACGGGCCTGACCGCAGGTTTGCTGGCGCAATATCCGGCTGAGCCATTGCAGGCCGCGCTGGCCGCCGTTTATCTGCACGGTCTGGCCGGTGACATTGCGGCTGGTGAAATCGGCATGCGCTCACTGCTGGCTGGCGACATCAGCAATAAAATCTCCGCCGCCATCTTGCGCACGGGCGGTGAAGCGGAAAAAGGATAGCCACGAGCTAAATCAGAGCAAACACGCCTGGGACAGATGATTCAACCACAGAGGACACAGAGAACACAGAGACTTCACTCTGACCCCTCTGTGTTCTCTGTGTCCTCTGTGGTTGATGTCTTATTGTTTTGCGCTTCGATTTAGTGAATTCGTGGCTGAATCACTGATGACAGAATCCTCAGTCCCAACCGGAACATTCATCACTCACTCAGCCGAAGAGACTTTTGAACTGGCTTATCGCATCGGCGAGGCGATCACTGCGGCGACGGTCTTTCTGCTGAGCGGCGATCTGGGCGCGGGCAAGACCGTGTTTGCCAAAGGCATCGCTGCCGGTCTCGACATTGATCCGGCTGAGGTCAGCAGCCCGACCTTCACGCTCGTCAACGCGCACGACGGGCGGATGCGGCTTTATCACCTTGACCTGTACCGGCTCTCAGGCAGCGCGGATGAAGTTTATGCGCTCGGACTGGATGAAATGCTCGCCGAACCGAACGCCGTTCTTGTGATTGAATGGGCCGAAAGAATGGGAGCGTTTGCGATTCCGAATGCTCATCACATTCACATTTCCGATTCGGGCACCGATGATCGCCGGATCGAAATTCATCAACCACACAATCAAAACTGAAAGGCATTTTATGCGCACCGGATTGTCTGTCATCGCGGCAGTTCTGTTTCTGCTTCTGTCGCTTCCCTTCATCACGCGCAGCGCGAAATCTTCCGCGCCTGAATTCGATCTGCTCATCACCGGCGGGCGCATCGTTGACGGCACGGGCAATCCCTGGTTTGAAGCTGATGTGGCAATCAAAGACGGGCGCATTGCAGACATTGGCCGCATCGCTGCTGAGCGCGCTGCGCGGGTGATTGACGCGCGCGGCAGAATCGTCGCGCCCGGTTTCATTGACGTTCACACGCACATCGAAGGCGGCATTAGGCAACTGCCGACTGCCGAAAACTTTTTGCAGATGGGCGTGACTTCAGTCGTCACCGGCAACTGCGGCGGTTCCGCGCTGCCGCTCGGTGAATGGTTCACGAAGCTTGAAAACACAGGCATCTCAATCAACATCGCTTCACTCGTCGGCCACAACACGATTCGCCGCGCCGGAATGAACGGTGATTTTGACCGCCCGCCCACGCCCGCAGAGTTGCAGCGCATGCGCGAGCTGACCGCGCAAGCCATGCGCGACGGCGCGGTTGGATTGTCAACCGGACTTGAATACGTCCCCGGCGCGTATGCGAAAACTGATGAGATCGTCGAACTGGCCAGAATCGCGGCGCAGTACGGCGGTTTATACGCGACACACATGCGCAACGAAGACGCGACTGTCGAGCAGTCAATCAGAGAATCGCTCGCAGTCGGCGCACAGGCACATTGCCCGGTTGAGATTTCGCACTTCAAGATTTCGAGCCGCAGCCGCTGGGGCGCGAGCGCCATCACCACGAAGATGATTGCCGACGCCCGCGCGCTTGGTCAGCAGGTGACGATTGATCAGTATCTTTATCCGGCCTCAAGCACCGGCATCGGCATTCTTTTTCCGTCGTGGATTTTTGCAGGCGGCGATGACAAGCTGAAAGCAAGGCTGAGTGACAAAGCCACGCGCGCGCGCATCGTCCGCGAGATGATGGCAAAGGCGGCGAGCGGCGGCTTCCGCGATTTCAGTTTCGCCGTCGTCGCGAGTCATCAGCCCCGCCCTGAATTCAACGGCAAAAGCATCGCTGAGATCACAAAGCTCACGCGCCAGCAATCATCGGTTGAAGCTCAGGCCGAACAGGCGATTGAAATCCTGCTCGCCGGCGGCGCGCAGATGGTGCTGCACAAAATGTCAGATGAAGATGTCGAACGCATTTTCAGCCAGCCCTTCACGATGATTGCCTCGGATGCCGGAGTGCTTGACGCCGCAGGTGCGAGCATTCCGCATCCACGCGGCTTCGGCAACAACGCCCGCTCGCTCGCCCTGTACGTGCGCCAAAAGAAACTCGTGAGCCTTGAAGAGGCTATTCGCAAAATGACTTCGCTGCCTGCGCAGACTTTCCAGTTATGGAATCGCGGCCTGCTGCGTCCGGGGATGGCGGCGGACGTGGCGATCTTCGATGCGCAGACCATCGCCGACCGCGCCACCTTCGCGCAGCCGAAGCAGTACCCGACGGGCATTGATTACGTGCTGGTCAACGGGCAGCTCGTGATTGAAAAAGGCAGGCACACAGGCGCGCGGGCGGGCCGTATTTTACGGGGACGAAAGGATTCCTGACCGCGAATTCAACTGTGGTAGCATTCACCTCCAGACTACAGAAAGGAGCCAGAATCAGTTATGTCAGTCGCCACTGCTTCCGATTATCTTGAAGCCATCGCTCACCTGCCGCCGGGAACTGCGCTCATCACGGATGGTGTGTCGTGGGAAGAATACGAACAACTGCTCGCAGACCTCGGCCCTTCGTATTCAGTGCGCATCTTTTATGACGAGGGAAGGATGGAGATTATGTGCCCCGTACCGGCTCACGAGAAACCTGTGAAAGTGGTTCACACGCTTGTGATAGTTCTCAGAGATGAACTCGACATTGACATCGAATCACTTGGCGCAACGACATACAGGGAAGAACTGAAGGACAGAGGCGCAGAACCTGACGACAGCTTTTACGTGCAGCATGCGGCGGCAGTCATCGGCAAACTCGACCTCAATCTTCAGCGCGACCCGCCGCCTGACCTGGTGGTGGAAAGCGACCACACCAGTTCCTCGCTCGACAAGTTCGCAATCTATGCCGCGCTTGGCGTGCCCGAAATCTGGCGCATTACCAGAAACCAGGTTCATCTCTGGCTGCTGGAAGAAGGCAGGTATAACGAATCGGATGTCAGCCGCGCCTTTCCATTTCTTCCGGCAGAGAAACTCAACGAATGTCTGTCGCTGGGCCTGGCCGAAGGAGAAAGAAAAGCAGCGAAGGCGTTGCGTGAGTGGGTAAAAGCCAATCGCCCGATTATTCCCTGAATCAGTGGCCGACAGCATCGCTGCTGTTCGTCAGTGAAACCATAAAAGCATTCCTGTGCTGACTCTCAACACTCCACTCACCGAACTTCATCTGCACAACCTGCCGCGCATCGGCAAAAAGACTGCCGAGTCTCTGGCGGTCGAGCTGGCGGCGATTGCCGCGAAGCCTGATGCGCGTGATTCAACCGTTGATGACCTGCTGCATTATCTGCCGATGCGGTACGAAGACCGCTCGCGGCTGGCGCGCGCTTCAGAGTTGAGCGACGGGCAGGAGGCTTCGCTTGAAGTGATGGTGCGCGTGGGCGGCATCATTCCGCTCAAGGGCGGGCGGCTGAAGATGTATGAGTTCATCGCTTCGGACGGCGAATCACAGGTGCGCGCTTACTGGTGGAATCAGATTTATCTGAACCGCGTCTTTTCGCGCGGCTCGCACGTCATCCTGTTCGGCAAATGGAAATGGAACAAATATAAAAACTACTTCGAGGTTGAAAATCCTGAATACGAGATTTTGCAGGACGAGGATGATGATCCTGAAACGGCGGCGATTCACACGGCGCGGCGCGTGCCGATCTATCGCAAGCTCGGAGATTTTCGCACGCGGCAACTGCGTTCGATCTTTCATCACGTCATCAATAACCTCAGCCCCGAAGCCGAAGAACTGATCCCGGCTGAAATCATCGCGCGCAACCATCTGATCCCGCACGTTGAAGCTTTTCGCAACGTTCACTTCCCGGCTGACGATGCGCCGGTTGAGCATTACAACGAAGCGAAATCGCCCGCGCACCGGCGGCTGATCTTTGAAGAATTTTTCTGGCTGTCGCTGGCGCTCGGCCTCAAACGCGGCGAGCGGCTGCTGGAACCGAAAGGCGCGATCATTGAAATCAATGATCGCGTCCGCGAGGCCGTGCGTGCCATTCTGCCCTTCACTCCGACCAATGCGCAGAAACGCGCGCTGAAGGAAATCGTTGATGATCTGACCGGCCAGCAGCCGATGAATCGCCTGTTGCAGGGCGACGTTGGCAGCGGCAAAACGATTGTGTCGTTGCAGGCCATGATCGTCGCCGTCGAGAACGGCTATCAGACGGCGCTGATGGCTCCGACCGAAATTCTGGCCGAACAGCATGCGCGCAACATCAAACGCCTGGTGGCGGCGGGCGGCGAGCGTACTCCGTACCGCGTCGAACTGCTCACCGGCAGTCTCAAGGCAAAAGAGAAACGCGAGCTTCACGAAGCCATCGCCGCCGGTGAAGTGGATATGGTCATCGGCACGCACGCGGTCATTCAGGAAGCCGTGCAGTTCAAAAATCTGGGCTTTGCCGTGATTGACGAACAGCATCGCTTTGGCGTGATGCAACGCGCTGAACTGCGTCGGCGCGGCTTCAATCCTGACGTGCTGGTGGTCACGGCGACGCCGATTCCGCGCTCGCTGGCGATGACGGTTTACGGCGATCTTGAAGTGTCGGTGATTGACGAACTGCCGCCGGGTCGCACGCCGATCAAAACCTTCGTGCGTGGCGAAGACCGACGCGAAAAAATTTATGACTTCATCCGCGAGCAGATCAGGCAGGGCCGCCAGGCTTATGTGGTTTATCCGATTATTGAAGAAAGCGAAAAGCTCGACCTGCGCAACGCGACCGAAATGTACGAAGACCTGCGTCACGAAGTCTTTCCCGAATTCAGCATCGGACTGCTGCACGGCAGAATGAAACCGGCGGAAAAAGAGGCTGTGATGCAGGCCTTTGCCAGAAATGAAACGCAGATTCTGGTCGCCACCACAGTGATTGAAGTCGGCGTTGACGTGCCGAACGCTTCAGTGATGCTGATCGAACACGCCGAACGTTTCGGCCTGTCGCAGCTTCATCAGTTGCGCGGCAGAGTCGGACGCGGCGCGGCGGAAAGCTGCTGCATCCTGCTCGCTCAGTTTGCAAAAACCAAAGAAGCGCAGGAACGTTTGAAGATTATGGAAGAGACGACCGACGGCTTTAAGATTTCAGAAAAAGACCTCGAACTGCGCGGCCCTGGCGAAGTGATGGGCACACGCCAGTCAGGCATTCCCGCCTTTCGCGTCGCCAACATCGTGCGCGACCAGAAGCTGTTGCAACTCGCCCGCCACGAAGCCGAGCATCAGTTAACCGCCCGCAAAAACACCCGCGAAACAGACCGCCTGATTCAGCACATCCGCAGCCAGCCCCGCTTCGGCCTCGCCCGCGTAGGCTGAAAAAAACCCGCCTGCCCCCGCTTGACACTCGCCGTAACCGAATGCCAGAATGCGCCTTCCTCAATCGCGCCCGTAGCTCAGTTGGATAGAGCGTTTGGCTACGAACCAAAAGGTCGCACGTTCGAGTCGTGCCGGGCGCACCAGAGTTTTCAATAAGTTAGCTTCCTGACGGATACCGTGAACGCAAAATGTTCCGGTTTCCGTTCCGCATACGAAGCCCAAAACGGGGGGAGAGTCTCAAAAACTCTCCCCTTTTCGTGTATTTTTTTGCCAAAAAGACTTCAGTCACTTGCTATTTCTCAGTTTGTGCCCCTCTGATGCTTGTACAAACATTTGCGGAGAGCTTTGATGTGTGCGCTTGCCTCGTCCAGGCCTGACATCCGCGAACCTGGTCAACCTGGCAAGCTTGATACCAATCTGAACAGAGGGAAGAATGAATCCTGGAAATATTGTCCGCTGCCGGAACCGCGATTGGGTGCTGCTGCCCAGTGACCGGAGCGATATTCATTTGCTGCGTCCACTCGCCGGCGCGGTTGATGAAGTGGTCGCCATTCATCA
>CAYWDW010000049.1:0-13890 GCA_964457105.1 uncultured Heliobacteriaceae bacterium | reverse complement strand
GGAGCGAGAGCGCAACCAGAGTGCCGTACTCGTTGAAGAAGGTGTTGAGACTGCGGTCAATGTCCGCATCAAGGAAGACCACCAGCCGCAGCCCGGTGAGTGGCGCGCCGGTGGTGTTTGTGAACTGCCAGCCGAAACTGCCGAACCCGTCTGCATCGAAGTTCGCTGTATATCCGGCAGTCTCCGGGCCGAGCTGCCGCACAAAACCGCCATCGGCGAGGAGATACGCCGTCAGCTCACGGGCCTCGATCAGCGCACCCGGATCGGGCAGCGCGGCCCGGTCCGCCCGCAGGAACGGCAGAAGCAAGACCACGAGCAGGGGCAGCGCGGCAGTTAACGTTCGAAAGACCAGTTGACCCATCGCGACTCTCCCGGATGAAAAGGCCGCCGGCGGCTGCACCGGACAGCGGAGAAGGCCGGGCTGATCCGACAGCTCGGCGGACGCGCCGACGCGGTGATCAGCCTGACGTACTCTGAATTCTGATACGGGGCGTTCCCGAGGACAGGTGAAGGTTCTCAGGGCTGAATGCTCTGCCGGTTTCCAGTGAGAGATGAGGTGATGTGTTCTCTGCGAATGAAGACGGCTGGCCGCTGAGAGAAACTCAGACAGCGGATCCCCCTGCCACGCGGGCCGCCAGTTTGTGATTTTGTGATTCGGAGAAGCAGAGTCAGGGAAGCTGCACCTGGCTCTACTTGTATAAGCGCGGTTTTTCAGCCGGGCAGCCCATGGGCTGAGAAAAAAATCGGAATTTCTTTGAGGCGCATTCAGGCGGGAGTTACTGCCTGGCTGTCGTGACCTGCGATGGAATGGCCTGCCGGATGCGGGCCGTCCCGTCCCAGCTTCCGCTTGCCAGCCGCTGCCCGTCGGGCGAGAACTGCACCGACCAGACCTGATCCGTGTGATCGTGCAGCGTCAGCACATCTTCGCCCGAAACGACATCCCACAGTTTGATCGTGTGGTCGTTGCTCGCGGTGGCGAGGCGGCGGCCATCGGGCGAAAAGACCACTTCAAAGACTTCGTCTCCGTGTCCGGCGAAGGTGCGCACTTCGCGCCGCGTGGCGAGATCCCAGAGCTTTGCTGTCCGATCCGTGCTGCCGCTGGCCAGGTACCTGCCGTCGGGCGAGAAGGTCACTGACCAGACCCAGTCCGCGTGTCCGGTCAGCGTCGCCAGCTCGCGCCCGTCTGCCACGTTCCAGAGTCTGATTGTCTGATCCATGCTGCCTGAGGCGAGCGTCTGCCCGTCGGGCGAAAACGCCACCGACCAGACCGGGTTCGTGTGACCGGCCAGCACGCGCAACTGACGGCCCGTGACTGCATCCCAGAACCGGATCAGATGATCCTCGCAGCCGGTCGCCACCATCTTTCCGTCCGGCGAAAACGCCACCGAGTGAATCTGCGCCGGGTGGCGAAGCGTGACGAGCGTCTCGCCTGAAGTCGCATCCCATATTCGCGCCGTCGCATCGTCAGATGAACTCGCCAGCCTGCGCCCGTCGGGCGAGAAGACGACGCACAGCACCAGCCCTGTGTGCCCCTTGAGCGTTGAGAGCAGTCTGCCCGTGGCCACTGCCCAGAGCTTCACCGTGTGATCGCCGCTCGCCGTCGCCAGTCGCTGCCCGTCAGACGAAAAGGCGACCGAGAAGACCCGGTCACGGTGGCCGCGCAGCACCTGCGACAGACTCGTCGCAGTCAGTTCACGAACCTGCGCCGTCCCGTCCACGCTGCCTGAAATCAGCCTCCGGCCATCGGGCGAGAAACTGAGGCTCGCCACCTCCCCGTCGTGTCTGCCGATCACAACCGGTTCCTGCCACGTCGTCGTGTCCCACAGCCGGATGCTGTTATCAGCTTCAGCAGTGGCGAGCAGCCTGCCGTCGGGCGAAAGCCGGGCCTGGACGGCGGTGTGATTCTTCAGTTCCCTGAGCAGGCGCAGCGTCGGGACTTCATAAATCTTCAGCGTGTTGCGATTCAGGCTCGTAAAGAAATGCCGCGCATCGAGCATGCCGAATCCGTCGAAGGCGTCATCGCGCTCCCCGATGGTCGCCACCGTCCGCCCGGAGACCGTTTCGCGGAGGATGACCCGGCGAAAGTCAGCCACCGTCCAGAACCACCGTCCGTCGGGCGTGAAGCGCAGCCGCGAGTCAATCGGCCCGTCGTTGTATGTCGCCACCACCCGCCTGCCAGGCAAATCCCAGAGTTGTGTGTATTCATCATCAACGCGCGCGAGCATCCGGCGACTATCGGCAGATATCCAGAGATGCCTGATCTGCCCGTGACGGCCCTGAAAGACGGCTGACGCCTGACCGGTTGCGGCGTCCCACAGCTTCAGGCTGCCGTCCGCGTGTCCGGCCAGCCAGTGCTGCCGGTCGGGCAGAACGGTGGCCGTCGTGATGCCGCCCGCCGGGTCGGTCAGAGTGAAGAGAAACTTTCCGGTGCTGAGATCCCACACTCTGAGCGACTTTCCGCCCTCAATCGCACAGAGCCTTTCCGGGGAGTTATAACCATCAGGCGTCGGCGCGCCGGACGCTTCTCCATCGAGCTGCCACGCGGCGAGTTCCGCTCCTGTGGTCGCGTCCCACAGCCGGTATGAGCCGTCGCGGCACCAGGTGAAGATGCGCTCGCTGTTCAGAAAGAACGCTCTTCTGACTGGCGCGGAATGGTGCAGTGCGAAGAGCGAAGCAGACCCCGGCTGCCACAGATAGTCCCATTCAAAGCCGCGCAGATCCTCCTCGCCCGGCTGCGGCAGGGCGGCCTGCATCCGGGCCTGAAAGGCTTCCAGTCGGCCCGCTTCCCGCGCCACCGCCGCCTGACGCAGCAGCGCGGCATACCGGACGTGGCGTTTGAGGCCGGCAGACTCGCGCGACCGCTGCCATTGCCAGAAGCCGGTGACGAGAGCCGCAAGCAGCAGCAGCGCGGTCACCATCGGCGCCACAGGATGCCGCCGCAGCAGGCGACTCAGCCGGTAAGTTGGCGTGGGTCGCCGCGCCCTGACCGGCTGTCCGGCAAGGTGCCGTGCAAGGTCGTCAGAGAGTTCGGCGACTGACTGGTATCGCTGCGCCGGGTCTTTGGCGAGCGCCATCAGCACAATCCGGTCAAGGTCGCCCGCAAGGCGTCGCCGCAACCGCTCGACACTCCCCTCGCGCACCTGGCTGACGAGCGCCGGCGAATGCGTGGTGTGAATCACTCCGGCCTCGTCCGTCTCCGTCACGAAGCGTCTGATGGCAGCGCTCGGGGCTTCGGGTTCCGCTTCGCAGACGGCGCGGACGATTTCGTGCAGGACGCGCGTGCGGATGCGGTAAGGACGATGGCCGGTGAGCAATTCATAAAGCACGACGCCGAGCGAATAGACATCGCTGGCGGCGGTGACCTGTTCGCCGCGCACCTGTTCGGGGCTGGCGTAATCGGGCGTCATCAGTTGCAGCCCGGTGCGGGTCAGTTCGAGTTGTCCGGCGGCGGGCGTGAGCAGGCGGGCGATCCCGAAATCGAGCAGCTTCGGCTCGCCGTCCTGCGTGACGAGGATGTTGGCCGGCTTGAGGTCGCGGTGAATGATGTGGCGCGCGTGAGCGTAACTGACCGCCTCGCAGATCGTGCAAAAGAGTCTGAGCCGGTCGGTGACTGACAACCGGTGATCATCGCAATACTGCGTGACGGGCAGCCCGGCGACATATTCCATCACGACGTAGGGCCAGCCTTCGGCGGTCGTCCCGCCGTCGAGCAGACGGGCAATCCCGCGATGATCGAGGTCGGCCAGAATCTCGCGTTCACGCTCGAAGCGGCGCGTCACCTCAGCGTTCGGCAGGCCCGGCCAGACGAACTTGATGGCGACCTGCCTGTGATAAAGGCCATCGGCGCGGACGGCAAGGTAAACAGTACTCATCCCGCCCAGGCCGATTTCGCGCACCAGTTCATACGGGCCAATCCGCCGTCCGGCCACGTCCTCCTGCCTGACCGCATCGCGAAACCACCCGGCGTCGGTCAGCGGCGGGTTTTCGAGAAAGTCCTCGTCCACCTCCGCCGCGAGCAGTCGTTCCACCTGCGCCTGCAGATCGTTGTCACCGGCGCAGACCTCGGCGAGGATGACCGCCCGTTCCGCCGGTTCGCGTTCCGTGACGGCCTCCCAGACTTCCCGCACTCTGTGCCATCGTTCAGGAGTCATGGTGAAACACGATGAAAATCAGCCGCGCCTGCTTCCTCTGCGACTCAAGCCGCAGGAATCATCCCTCATCTGTAATAGCGACGGATGAAGTCAGAACGGCTCAGGCACCGAAAAAAAAGCCGGATGACAGATGGACTGTGATAGGATCGCGCCCTGTCAATCAGTCTTCAATTGGAGGATCCCCCATGCCTGGCTCCGGCGAAGCCGAGATCACGCTGCTGCTGGCAGCCTGTCAGAACGGCGATGCGGAAGCCGCCGAGCGACTGGCCCAGGCAGTCTATCAGGAACTGCGGCTGCTGGCGCGCAGTCTGATGCGACGCGAGCGCCCCGATCATACGCTCCAGCCGACGGCGCTCGTGCATGAGGTTTACCTGCGCCTCTTCGGGAAAGGGACGCCGCAGTTCAGCAACCGCACTCACTTCTTCATCGTGGCCGCGCAGACCATGCGCCGGGTGCTGGTGGATCACGCCCGCCGCGTGCAGGCCGCACGCCGCGCTGCCGGGCAGAACCGGATGCCGCTTGACGAGCTGATCGGGTCGGCGCTTGAGCCAGGGCTGGATCTGGTGGCGCTCGATGACGCGCTGCGGGATCTCGAACGGCTCGACAAACGGGTCAGCCAGGTCGTCGAGCTGCGCTACTTCGGCGGCCTCACGATTGAGGAGACGGCAGAAGTCCTCGGTCTCTCTCCGGTCACCATCAGACGCGACTGGAAGTTTGCCCGCACCTGGCTCGGCAGCCTGCTCGGCGCGGGTCATCTCTCCGGGAACTGAACCGCTCAGTCGTCAGTTTGTCGCAGATTTTTTGCCCTGATCCCTGGTCTGGTCATCTGGTGACGAAGCATCAATCTGATCTCGATGATCAGACTGGTTCCTGCCGCAACTCCGACGGCGTGGCTGATGCTGCACGATGTCACCAGGCGCGCTGAAAAAATCGTGGAAGTTGAAGCCTGATTCAGTTGCCGAGTTGCAGCATCAGGGCGCGCTGCCGGGCTGAGAGGCCGGGCGCAACGTTGATGCGCGGGCGACCGAGCGGCCCGCGTTCGATGACAAAGCCCCAGGGTTTGAGCGTGGCGGCGAGGTCTATTTCGCGCGTGCCTTCGATGTTGTCGCGGATGAAACGCTCGAAGTTTCCGGCCTTCTGCAATTCAGCGATGACTTCACGATTGCCTGTTTCGCGCCCGCGCAAACCGTAATTCTGATAAAGTCCGCGCATCACTTCCATCACATTCTTTTTGCCGTCGCTCTGCCACCGCAGTTCCAGGTCATACAGCCCGGCGACCAGCATGCCCTTGCGGTAAACGAGTTCGTAAGTGGCCAGATTCGCAAACTTGTCCGGCGAAGCGGCCACCAGCGAAAGCCGCGTGCGCGCCGGGTTGGCGGCATACGATTCGTATTCATCGCCCAGCGCGTCGAGATATTCGCGCAGGCTGAAAGTCTTCAGCCGCTGCAAAGTCACGAGCGCCACATAGCGCGTAAAGCCTTCCCAGAACCAGTCGAAATTTTCGCGGATGTTGAAGCTGCCCGGCAGGTAAAAATGAAACATTTCATGCGCCAGGTGACGCGCGTAATGGGCAAACGTGCGCGCCGGATTGTCGTTCTGATTGAGCATCATGACGACCGTGTGATGCCGCGTGAGCGCGCTTGAACGCAGGCCGGTCAGCGGAATCGGATACGGCGCCAGCGTGACCAGCAACGGTTCCTGATTCTCGCCTGTATTCAGCCCGCCCATCAATGATGCCTGCTCGCCCGCAATGCCTGCGGCCAGCCGCGCTGCCTGGCTGTCGGTAAAATGCCACTGCCCGGCAATCGCCAGCCGCACGCGCACGCCGCCGGTTTCAAGCGTCTGTTCGCGCAACGGTCCGAGAAAGAAGATGGCGCGACTCTGATCGGGCACTTCGTAAAAACCGTGCTGCTCAGGTTCAGTCGTCGCAATCTGCCAGCCGTCGGGCGGCCTGATTTTCAACCTGACGCGGTCGGCTTTTTGCGGGCAATCGTTTTCACCGGCCACGCACACGCGCGGCGCCAGATCGGCGAGCAGCAGAAAACCGGCTTCGGGGCCGAGGCTTGAGGTCAGCGGATATTCGCCGGGATCAAGCGCGCGGCCCGTGCGCACTTCGTAACTGACGGTGACGGCCTGCTCCGGTTCGCCGACGTTGATCAGGTAAATACCCGGCCCGCGAATTTCAGGCGTGATCTGTGCGCCGCGTCTGTCCCTGATTCTGAGCGAATAAAGACGTTCGCTGAGCCGCTGAATACCGGCAAACTCATCGGTAAAACTCAGCCGGTAACGGCCCCTCGTCAGCAGCGTTTCGCACGACACCCGCAGCGCACGGGTGCGCGGTGCAATATCAGAAATTTCGCAGGTCAGCGGAAAGGCGGCAACTGAAGTCAGAGAGCCGCCAGCGAGAAGCAGCACACAGGCGAGGCGTAACAAGAGGCCGCGGGTCAGGCCACCAGACACCGACGATTGAATTTCACCATTCATCAAAACGCTGGTTGACCTGATACATCAGATCCACGATCAGGACGATGATCGGCGGGTAAAAGAGAACACCGAAAATAAGATTTTCAAGACTCGGCGCGCCAAAAATCTGGCTGGTGAAATCTTCAGTCAGCACACCGATCAGCATCCCGGTGGCGAGCGAGAGCAGATAACCGCCGCCGATGAAAGCGAGCGCCGCGCCGCGACTGAACTGTTCTTCCGGTTTGCGATAACGCATCAGCGAAATCATCACCGGACGATATGTGTAATGATCGAGCTGCCGCTTGATGCTGCGGCCCAGGTGCCACACGCCAATAAAAAACAGCAGCGTCAAGCCGATCTGCCACCAGACAGGCAGCGCGCCAAAAATGGACGGCTTCAGCATGGCAACCATGAAGGTTGACAGAAACAGCGCCACCGTCGTGTAAACAGCCTGGCCGCGCCACCGCGATTCCTCGCGTTCGCGTTCGAGCCATTCATTGACGATGCGATCAGCCCGCGCCTGGTAATAAGCCCGCCGGGCCGCCCGCGCCGCTGCCGTTGAACTGGCTGCCCGCCGGGACCGCGCCGCCGATGACGAAGCCGCAGTGCCGGTGCGGTCGTAATAAGCGCGCCGCTGCGGATCAATCAGCGTCTGGTAGGCTTCAGTAATGCGGGCAAATTCGCCTGCCGCAGATGGCTCAGCATTCACGTCAGGATGATATTTGCGCGCCAGCCGACGGTAAGCCGATTTGATTTCGTTTGTATTGGCCGTGCGACTGACGCCCAGCACTCGGTACAGATCAGACATCCAGTTGCCCCGCAGGCCATCACTTCACCCGGAAGTCACGGCCAGGTGCGTCCCCGCTGAAGTATTGGTTGCCACGATATTACCTGCCAGCAGATCAGCCGGAAGGCCGACACGGGAAGGGGCGCAGGCATCGCAGATAAGACCGGGGCTGCCAAAGAACCAGCGTATTTTACGCCATCCGGGGCAGGTTTCAAGCAGGATGTTTTTCATCTTTGCCGGAGCCGGAAAACGCCAGTCACAGGGCGATTGAAACCCGCCGCGCAGACTGCCACTGCCTGCCTGCGGCGTTTCTAATCCGGCGCGAAGTGTTACTATGTGCCGGGTCTGAAATCACACGAAACCGGAGGTCACGATGACGACTTCTGATCGCGCGGCGGCTGTTCGCCGCCTGGCTGGCCAGGAATCTCAGGGAGTGCTTTGCACGCTTTCGCAAAAACACGGCGGCTGGCCGTTTGGTTCGGTCACACCTTATGCGTTGACGGCCTCAGGCGAGCCGGTCATTCTGGTCAGCGAACTGGCTGAACATACGCGCAACCTGCGCGCCGACCCGCGCGTGAGCCTTTTTATTCAGGATTCCAGCGCTGCCAGCCCGCAGGCCGGAGCGCGCCTGACGCTGATGGGCATGGCCGCGCCAGTGCCTGAAAGCGAATATGCTGATGCCGCGCAACGATACCTGCAACGCTTTCCTGAAGCGCGGCAGAACTTTCAGCTCGGCGATTTCACGCTTTTCAAAATCGAAGTCAGGCAGGCCCGCTTCATCGGCGGGTTTGGGGAGATGGGCTGGGTGCAGCGCGAAGACCTGATCACCGGTACTCACACCTGATCGGCTTTGCCAGATCCGATTACCGCAGGCCAGACTGTCACCGGGCTGCCGCGAAGTGACTTGCCCAGGAATGATGCTCGCGGATACTATTTCAGCCTGGAATCATGATGCAGCCCGCATCTCTGGCCGAAACATCCGGTGCAGTCCGGCACAGCAGGCTGCACGTTCCCCTGGAGGTAACAACCAATGCCTTATTCAGAACTGCTGATCAAACCGATGCGTGAAGACCTGACCCGCGTCGGCGTCAAAGAGACGCGCACGCCCGAACAGGTTGAAGACGCCGTCAAAAATACCGCCGGCACGCTGATGATTGTGGTCAATTCGGTCTGTGGCTGCGCCGCCGGCAAAGCCCGACCGGGCGTGATGATGGCGCTTCAGCATGACGTCAGGCCGGATCAGGCGGTCACGGTCTTTGCGGGCGCGGACATTGAAGCGACTGAACGCGCGCGCAGCTATTTCAAGGGCTATCCGCCGTCGTCGCCTTCCATCGGGCTGCTCAAAAACGGCGAACTCGTCTTTATGATGGAACGCTGGCAGATCGAAGGCAAAGGCGCCGCAGAAATCGCCAGCGAATTGAAAGCGGCCTTCGACCAATACTGCGCGCCGCAGGCAGTAGTCAGTTAAGCCCCTGCCAATGGCTGTTTGACCCGTTGAGTTGCGGGCCGCTACACTGCTCCGGTGCAGTCGCCAGGCTGCTGGCTCGGACAGTCATCATGGATCATCAATTTATGAAGTCTCTGAAATCCATCACCACTTTCGGTCTCTGCCTTGTGCTGCTGAGTCTGTGCGTCGTTACCGTTCCGGCGCAGAAGGACCAAAAGAAAAGGGACAAAAAGGACCAGGACGCGCCGCAGGAAGTTGTCGCGCCTGCGCCGCCGACGCCGTTCAGCGAGGTGAAGCGCGACACGCTGCTCAACGGTCTGCAGGTTGCTTCGCTCGCGCGCGGCAGTGACGGCAGACTGCGCTGCGATCTGGTGCTGCGCAGCGGCGCGATGTTCGATCTGGTTTACAAGACCGGCCTGGCGAAACTGACGCAGGAGACGCTGCTCGCGGCCAATCCGAATCTGACCGGAGAACTGGAGTCGCTGCAGGCAAAGATGGAGTGGGGCGTCACGCCCGATCACACCTGGTTTCGGATCGAATCACCGACCAGTAATTTCGACACCGTGATGGAAATCATCGGACGCCTGCTGGTGGTTGAAAACATCCGGCAGGATGCCTTCAAACGCGCGCAGCAGGAGCAACTGGCAAAGCTGAAAAATGCTCCGGCTCCGCCGCCTGCCGAACGCGCCGATGAAAAGTTTTACGCTGAAATTTATGGCGCGCATCCTTACAACCACACTGCTGACGGAACTGAAAAATCGGTCAGCAATATTCTGTGGGCGGATGTTTATGATTTTTACCGGCGGTTTTATCTGGCCAACAATGCCGTCGCGGTGGTGACCGGCGACATTCGCCAGGAGCGTGCCGTCAGCGTCTTCAAGGCGTTCTTCGGCGGATGGGTCAAGGGCACGCTGGTGCCGATGACCTTTCGCCAGCCTGACCGCACCGCGACGCTGAAACTGGTCAAAGTTGACGCGCCTGAAATGTCCACTGTCGAACTGCGCGGCGGCGTGATTGGCGTGAAGTTTTCAGATCAGAATTTCATTGCCGAATCGCTGCTCGCCCGCGTGCTGGAAGCGCGCCTGAAAAAAGAGAACCCCGATTTGCCGCCGGGCAGCTTTTCAGTCAAAGCCGTGTCGCGCGCGCTGCCCGGACCGTTTTACATCTCAGCCGCAATCGCCGCTGACCACGCGCCTGACTTTTCAAGAAAAGCGACCGACAGCTTTGCCGCGCTGGCCACCGTGCCCGTCACGGCTGAAGAACTCTCCGCCGCTCAGGCCGCGCTGAATGCCGAATACGCCGCCCGTTCAGTCGAAGATCAGTTGCGTGAAATTGAAATATTCGCCCTGCCACGCAATTACGCACTCAATTTTGCCGCCCGCGTAAGCGCCGTCACGGCTGCCGATTTGCAGCGCGTGGCCAAACGCCTGCTCGATGCCAATGCGATGACCGTCGTGGTGCTGGGCAAAATCAGCGAGCAGCTCAAATCGCAGATGTAACTTCAGCATTGAAATTCGCCAGGCTGACGGCCTGGCGTTGTTTTCATCAGGCACGCTTTTGCAGGACAACCTCAGCATCAGCTCAGAACATTATTCAATGCCAGTCACTGAAGAGACACTACCGAGCGCCGAACTGAACGCGCCGGGCAAGGGCCGTCTGGTGCGCGAGATGTTTGCTGAAATCGCGCCGCGTTACGACCTGCTCAATCACCTGCTGTCGGGCAATGTGGATAAACGCTGGCGCCGCTTTACTGCCGCCAGACTGCGCGATGTGCTGGCGCGTCCCGGCGCAGTGGCGCTTGATCTGTGCTGCGGCACGGGCGATCTGACGCTTGAACTGTCGCCGCAGGCGCGCGTGATCGGCTGTGATTTCTGTCATCCGATGCTGGTGCTGGCCGGGCAGAAGGCGCGCGCGCACCGGGCCGACCGCATCGCGCTGGCCGAAGCCGATGCACTGCGGCTGCCGTTTGCGGACCAGAGCTTTGACGCCGTGACGATTGCCTTCGGGCTGCGCAATCTGGAAAGCATCGAGGGCGGATTGCAGGAAATTCAGCGCGTGCTGAAACCCGGCGGGCGAGCGGCAGTGCTGGAGTTTTCGCGCCCGGTCGTGCCGGTCTTTCGCCAGCTTTTCGCGTTCTATTTTGCGCGGGTGCTGCCCCGCATCGGAGCCGTCATTTCAGGCTCGCCCGGTGCCTACACGTATCTGCCAGCGTCGGTGCGCAACTTTCCCGACCAGAAAAAACTTGCCGCGCTGATGCAGGCTGCCGGTTACGTCAATGTGCGTTATCACAATCTGTGGAGCGGCATCGCGGCGCTGCACCTGGGCGAGCGAAAATAAATCAGCGGCAAAGAATCCTCTTCCCCCTGCCCGAATCAGTTATAATCCGGCCTGTGAGTCCCCGATCAGCCCTGACCGATAACAGAGTGACACCGAGATGATCGCACCATTATCCTTCTTCACCGAACATTTCAACCTGACCGTCAGCGACATTGAAAATCTGCTCAGCACGGCGCTTTCAAAGGGCGGTGATTATGCTGATCTGTACTTTGAATATTCAGTCAGCAGCAACCTCAACCTCGAAGAGCAGATCATCAAATCAGCCAATCGCTCAGTCACGCAGGGCGTCGGCGTGCGCGTCGTGGCGGGCGAACGCACCGGTTACGCTTACTGCGACGAAATTGACCGTGACGCGATTCGCCGGGCCGCGCTCACCGCGGCTCACATCGCCAGCAGCGAAGCCAGCCCCGGCCCGGTCAATGTTTCATCAGCTCATCCGCAGCACAATCTTTATCCAGTTACGCGCCAGCTCAGCGATGAATCGCTCGAACGCCGGATCGAGCTGCTGCAGCGCGCTGAAAAAGCCGCGCGCAGTTATGACCCGCGCATCCGCGAAGTGCAGAGCATCTTTGTGGACAAGCACAAGATCGTGCTGATTGCGACCTCTGACGGGCTGCTGATCGGTGACGTGCAGCCGCTCGTGCGAATGAATGTGTCGTGTATCGCCGATGATGACGGCAATCTGCAGCGCGGTTATGCAGGCGGCGGCGGGCGCGACAATCTGGATTATTTCGACAAGGTGCGAACGCCGGAATTTTTTGCGACTGAATCGGCCCGCCAGGCCATCGCGCTGCTTGAGGCCATCGAAGCTCCCGCCGGCGCGATGGAAGTGGTGCTTGGTCCCGGCTGGCCCGGCGTGCTGCTGCACGAAGCCGTCGGTCACGGCCTTGAATCGGATTTCAATCGCAAGGGCACTTCGGCCTTTGCCGGGCTGATCGGTCAGCGCGTCGCCAGCGAGCTTTGCACCGTCGTTGATGACGGCACCATCCCCGGTCGGCGCGGTTCGCTCAACATTGACGATGAAGGCAATCCGACGACGCACACGGTGCTGATTGAAAAAGGCATCCTGCGCGGTTACCTGCAGGACAAGCTGAGCGCCCGGCTGACCCGCGCCGCCCTGACCGGCAACGGACGCCGCGAAAGTTATCAGCACGTCCCGATGCCGCGCATGACCAATACCTATATGCTCAGCGGCGAAAGCACGCCTGAAGAAATCATTCGCTCAGTCCGGCGCGGCCTTTATGCTGTCAACTTCGGCGGCGGCCAGGTTGACATCACCAACGGCAAATTCGTTTTCAGCGCCAGCGAGGCTTATCTGATTGAGGACGGTAAAATCACCGCCCCGGTCAAGGGCGCAACGCTTATTGGCAACGGCCCGGTGTCGCTGACCAAAGTCACGGCGGTCGGCAACGATCTGCGACTTGATGAAGGCGTCGGCGTGTGCGGCAAAAACGGCCAGTCAGTACCGGTCGGAGTGGGCATGCCAACGATCAGAATTTCTGAAATGACCGTCGGCGGCACCAGGGGATAATTGCTCAAACTTCCTGATCTCTGATGAGTACACAAATTACCAGGGACTTTCTGTCCGACATCGTCAGCCAGGCCATCCGGCGCGGCGCCACCGAGGCTGAAGCGATTGCGCTTGAAGACACCGATTTCAATGTTGAAGTCCGGCTCGGTGAAATCGAGAAGCTTGAAGAATCGGCTTCGCGCGGCATCGGGCTGCGGGTGATTTACGAAGGTCGCCAGGCTTCGGCTTCGACTTCTGATTTTTCAGCGCGGGCGATTGCTGAATTGATTGCCAGCGCGGTTGAGATGGCGCGGCTGACTTCGGTTGATGATGCGGCGGTGCTGCCCGCGCGCGAGGAACTTTCTGCCGATGGCGGAGTCAGTAGTGATCTCGCGCTGTATGACGAAGCGGTGGTGCAGCTTCCGACCGAACGCAAAATCGAAATGGCCAGGGTGGCCGAAGCTGCCGCCCGTGACTTTGATCAGCGCATCACCAATTCTGAAGGCGCGTCCTGTTCGTCCACCATCGGGCATCTGGTGCTGGTCAATAGTGCAGGCTTTGCGGGCGAATATCGCGGCACGACCTGCAACCTGTCAGTGTCGCCGATTGCCCGCGTCGGCGAACAGATGCAGGTGGCCGGCTGGGGCGATTCGCAGCGCACGCTGGCGGCGCTGGACGCGCCCGCCGAGCTGGGCCGCGAGGCCGCGCGCCGCTCGTTGCGCAAGCTCGGCGCGTCAAAGGTCGCCACGCAGGAAGTGCCGATTGTGTTTGAATCGGGCGCAACCGAAAAACTGCTGAGCGATTTTTTTGAAGCCGCGAGCGGTGAAGCGATCTTTCGCCGCGCTTCGTTTCTGGTCGGCAGAGTCGGTGAACAGATTGGCGCTGAAAAGCTGACGATTGTTGATGACGGGCGCTTGCCGGGCGCGCTCGGTTCGCGGCCTTTCGATGGCGAAGGGCTGCCGACGCGCCGCACGGTGGTGGTTGAAAACGGCGTGCTGCGCAGCTACCTGCTCAACAGCTACACGGCGCGCAAGCTTGGCCTGCGTTCGACCGGCAACGCCGCGCGCGGCCTGTCGGGCCTGCCCGGAGTCGGCATCAATAACTTTTTCATTGTCCCCGGCGCGCACACGCCTGATGAAATCATCGCTTCGGTGCCGCATGGATTTTACGTGACTGAACTGATCGGCTTCGGCTT
>CAYWDW010000048.1:11560-13944 GCA_964457105.1 uncultured Heliobacteriaceae bacterium | reverse complement strand
CACTGGATTTTGTGGGTAAGCTCGGTCATTGAAATAGAAACGGATGATCGCGTTGTAGCGGGTTATCCTTTTGGGTGACGAAACTCGAAAGGAGTCCAAAGCGCAACCATCCGTGTGTAGAAAGCATATCGTGTTGCCCTTCGCGAGTGAAGCGGAGTATGCCGCGTGTCTGGCCGACCTGCCTCGTTTTCGGACGTGGCTGGTCGCGCAGTTTGCCGCGCACGCCAGTTTGTTTCCCGCCGCTTTTGCGGCGGGCTTTGACTGGCCTGACAAGTATCGCCTCAAGAAACTCGACGTGGTCGTGCGCCGCCTCAAGTTGCGCGCCGACGGGTCGGTCTGGACGGTGCGTCCCTCGTTCGTGCTGCCCTATGGGGTCGGACGCACGGAGGCGGTCGAGAAGGCGCTCTACTTGCGGCAGTTCGGCGTGCCCTTTGAGGCCCTGGCCTATGTCTTCGGGCGCGACGCCAGTTACTGGGAGCGCTTGTGGCTGGCGTTGGGGCGGAACTCGGTGGTGGGCACCACGGTCAAAGACGCGGCGCAACTGCCCTGCCAGTTGGTGGCCGACGAAAAGATCAGTTGGCGTAACGGCCAGGAGGTCTGCGTGACGGCGACGGCTGGGGGCGGCTGTTTGCTCGGCTTGGACCTGGCTGAAGAGGCGAGCGCCGTGGCCTTGCAAGCGGCTTACGGTGAATTCAAACGCGAAGCGCAAGAACTCGATGCCGCCTATACACCGGAGACCGTTTGCACCGATGGTTTCGCCGCCACGCGCCTGGCCTGGCAGACGTTGTTTCCGGCGACGACCTTGATTCTGTGCTTCTTGCACGGCGTCTTGAAAGTGGCGGAGCGCTGCCGCGGGGCCTTGCGGGAGACCGTCCTGGAACGTGTTTGGCATTGTTATCACGCCGCGACAGCGCGGGAATTTAGCCAACGCCTGCGGCGCTTGCACGAGTGGGCGGAGCGCAGTTTGAGCGGCCCCCTGCAAACCATGGTCAACAAGCTGCACACGCAGCGGACGCGCTACCAGGTGGCCTACGCGCACCCGCAGGCGGCACGCACCAGCAATGCGGTGGATCGGCTCCTGGACGCGACCGACCGCTTGTTGTATGCGCGACGTTACCTGCACGGCGAGCGGGCAACGGCCCGGCTGGCCTTGCGCGCACTGGCTTTGCAATGGAACTTCCACCCCTACAGTGCGAGCTTGCGCCGCCGTGACCCGACGCGTCACTCGCCCTTTGCAGATTTGAATGGCTTTGTTTATCACGAGAATTGGTTACACAACTTACTGATTGCTGCCTCACTTGGCGGCCATAGATGCTGACCCACAAAAACCAATGGGATCAGGAGCTTTCCACATACATCGTCACTGACGGCGAAGCCGCGGGCAGCGCATCAGCCGGACTGTTCTGTGTACCTTCTGCCGTGGAGGCGAGCAGCGCGTGATTGTGATTCGGAATCTGCTGCACCGTCAGCGTGACTTCCTCAACGCCGCCCATTTCGCCCTGCTGATAGGTCGTCCCGTCAGGGCCGGTGCCCATGTGAATCGGCACGCGCCCGCGCAGGTCAGGCAGGTTGAAGGTCTCCTGGCCATCGCCGCCATAAGTCGTGCCGATCAGTTGAAACAGCACCTCGTATTCAGAAATAGGCAGCGTCTGTCCCGCGCACAGCATCCACCCGGCAGGCGCAAAATTACCGGCAAACATTCTGATTTCGCCAATGTATGGCTGTCCCATTGATGGTCCGTCCTCCTGGTGTCTCGCTCAGTTGTAGCTGGGGAAGATGCCCTGCAGGGCAATACAGAAAGCAATCGTCAGATACGGCTGTCTGTTTTCGTGCGGCTGGCTGCCGCCGACACTGGTTACTGATCCGGGCGCGAGGGTGGTCAGGTTATCGGCTTCGTGATAAGCGTTGAGCGCTTTGGCCAGGACGTTGCCGGACGGATTGCTGCTGTTGCCATTCGATGATGAAGCCTGCACCAAATGCACGTGTTGCGGCATCTGGCTGCTCGTCACCGTGACGCTGCTGCTGCCTCCGCGTTCACCGAGAACGTGTCCGGTGCCCATGTGCATCGGCACCCGGCCCCGCAGATTGGGCAGCGCAAAATTTACTCGCCCGTCACCGCCATAAGTGGTGCCAAGCAGTGAAAACAGCGCCTGATTCTGATTGATCGGCAGCAGTTGCCCGTTGCAGAGCGCCCAGCCTTTGGGCGGAAAATTGAACGAGAACAGTCTGATCTCGGAAAGAAATGGTTCGGCCATAAAGCAGTTACTGCGGGATGCTGAAATGAGATGTCCAGAGACTGGTTGAGGGGCGTGACGGTCAGGGCAACGCCTGTCAGCAGGGCTTCAGACAACAACTCTGAGCAGACGAGGCGCGCATTCTAGGCA
>CAYWDW010000048.1:0-11550 GCA_964457105.1 uncultured Heliobacteriaceae bacterium | reverse complement strand
CACTAATAATTTCGCGTTCGCGGCGCCTGAAAAGCCCATTGATTTAGTGCTTGCAAAAATCACCCGCCGCCGCCAGAATCCGCGCCGCGCCGCGCCTCACCTCAACCCATGCCTTTGTTTGAATTCGGTCCCCCGATCAATGGCTTTGCTCACGACGACCAGGTGATTTGTTCTGATCCCGGCCTGCCCGTCGTCAACCGTCAACAAACTATATTCTGGAGAAGATGTTCATGAAGGAAGCAGAACAGCACTCGCAGGCGCTGCGGAAAGTGACACGGCGGCGGTTTCTGGAAAAGGGAACGATGGCGGCAGTTTCAACCGGAGCACTGCTCTGTCTGACCGGAGCGGCGCAGGCTCAGTCGCACGAGCGCGGCGCTGACAGGCCATCAGCCGGCGGGCGTAAAACCGCAAAGCCCCGGCGCACCGAGGCCTTTGAATTCACGCGCGCAAGCTTTGCGCCCTGTCTTGGCCAGTCATTCCGCGTGGTGTCGGCGGCGGTGTCGCCTGTTTACCTGACGCTCGACAGGATCAACGACCTGCCTGCGACAAAACCCGCGACGGCTGGTGCCATCACCCGGCAGGATGAAGCGCTGGCCAGGGATTTGTCATTCATTCTGGTCTTTCGCGGGTTCGCCCACGAATCGCTCGGACAACAGACCGTGCAGCTTGAACACAGCTCGACTGGTCGCCTGCTGCTGCTTATTGTGCCGGTCGGCGGCAATGATGCGTGGTCTTATTACGAAGCTGTCTTCAACCGCTCAAACCCGGAGTAGTCAGCCGCTGGCTCTCGGCTTCCCGGCGCCTCTGCGTGAAACTTTGTCTTCCGCAGGGGCGCCGCAAAACGCCGCGCAGTTCAGTCAGCCTGCCCTGCTGCCCGCCATTCAAACAGCGTGCGAAAGCCAAACTCAGCCACCGGCACAAAACCAAGACGCGCAAACAACTCGCGCGCCGGATTGAAACTTTCAAGCTGAATCGTCAGCGACAGCCCGGCCCTCGCCGCTTCGCGCATCAGTTGTCTGAGCAGTTGCGCCTCAATGCCCGCGCCAGCGTGTGCGGGCAGAATCGTCAGGTCGAGAATGCGAATTTCGTGGGCGCGCCGGTCAACATACAACCGCCCGACCGGCTGCTGATGAAACAGCACAATCTGATGCACGGCCTCAGGGTATTCGGTCTGGTAATGCTGCGTCTGCGCCGCAAACTGAAACCTGATGAAAGCCTCGCGCTGCTCAGCCGTCCACGGCACGGCGGACAATTCATTGGCGCGGGTCGTGCCATAAACGGCAGTCAGAAAGGTTTCGTCCTCAGGCGCGACGGCGCGCAGCGTGACCGCTTCAGCCGCTGCGCCGGGCTGGTTTTCCGCATGGCTGGTCATCACTGCAGGCGATTGAAGATGACTTCGTACTGCGCGCCCCGCTGATCGCTGGCAATCGGCACCAGGAACAGTTCGAGCGCGCCAAGGCGGTCATGCTCAATCCGGTAAGTGCCCTGCGGCAGCAGCGTCTCAGCCGGGCCGCGAAAGACGAGTGAGAACTGTTCCTGCTGCGGCGCAGACGGCAACAGCGTGAGGCTGATCAGTTCGAGCGGCAATGCGCGCGCGTCGGTGGTCTGCAGGCGAAAGGTGCTGTGCAGGTTCTCGGCAAATTGTTCTTTCGTTGGATACGCTGTCATAACACTGCCATCTTATCGCGGGTTTCACGTGAGTGCGACCGGAAGAAGTCGGTAGTCGGAATTCGGAATTCGGTAGTCGGAAGGAAGAGAAGTCACAGTCTCGCTGCTTCCTGTCATCTGTCATCTGTCATCTGTCATCTCGCTTTCAGCTTCCGCGTCCGTTTTCGGAAGCCACTCCATCAGCAGATACACGCCATTCCCGCCACAACGCACAAAACCGAGCCTTTCATACCATCGCACGGCCTCGTTTGAAGCCAGGACATGCAGTCTCAGGGGTTTGCGGGCCGTCTGTGCTTCGCGCTGCAACTCTTCAATTAGCGCGCTGCCGATGCCGCGACGACGATGCTCAGGCAGCAGCGCAATCTCAGCCAGGCGAATTTCCAGTTCAGTCCTGATGACAATGATGCGCCCGCCTGGTTGCTCGCCAATCAGAATGATCCGGTCATCAGACAGCGCCGACTGCTGCCGGAACTGCTGCTGCCAGGCGCTGAACTGCAGGCGCAGGAAAGCTTCCTGCTGCGCCTCGCTCCAGTTCCACGCCGCCATCTCTTCAGCCCGCGTCGAGCCGTAAAGCGCATACAGAAACGCCTCATCGTCAGGCTGCACCGGACGCAGCGAAAATGAAAGATTGCGGTGCTCGGTATTCATCATCGTGATGCCTGAAATCATCTGTTGCTTTCAATCAACAGGCACGATGAAGTTATATGCTGACTGGCTGTGCCCGTGTCAAACCCGGTGATCTGAAACGGCCAGGCGCAGCCGGAATCGGGCTGGCGTGATTCTTTGTTCGCTCACGGCCTGCTAAGATGAGCCAGGCCGAATTGACTGGCCGCAGTTTGTGGCATTCAATAGCGGCAACCTCGGTGAAGAGGCCACCGACAGCAGCGAAACAGCGGGGGAAAAAATTTCTCCACATCTCAGCAAGGAGGCAGCTATGGGATTGATGGACTTTATCAAAGGTCAGTTGATTGAAATCATCCAGTGGAACGACGACTCGCGCGACACGTTGTCGTGGCGGTTCCCGGATGAGGACAAGGAGATCAAGAACGGCGCGCAGCTTGTCGTGCGCGAATCACAGGTCGCGCAGTTCGTTTACCTCGGTCAGTTCGGCGACACGTTCGAGCCGGGAACCTACACGCTGACGACTGACAACATTCCGATCCTCACGACGCTCAAGGGCTGGAAGTACGGGTTTCAGTCGCCCTTCAAGGCCGATGTTTATTATGTCTGCACGCGCCTGTTTACCGGCAACAAGTGGGGCACGTCGAATCCGATTATGATGCGCGATCAGGATTTCGGCATTGTGCGGCTGCGCGCCTTCGGGACTTTCGATTTTCGCATCACCGATCCGAAGCTGTTTCTCAGGGAAGTCGCCGGCACAGATGATCACTTTCGCCTCGAAGAGTTCGCTGACGTGATGCGCTCGCGCATTGTCAGCGTCTTCAGCGATGCGCTCGCTTCGGCCAGAATTCCCGCGCTCGATGTGGCTTCGCGTTACACCGAAATCGGTGAGGCGCTGCTGCCGCTGATCAATCCGGCAGTGCAGGACAAATACGGCATCGGGATGACCTCGTTCATTCTCGAAAACGTGTCGGTGCCGCCCGAAGTCGAACAGGCGATTGACAAGCGTTCGAGCATGGGCGCGATTGGCAATCTGAACGATTACGTCAAATTCCAGATGGCGCAAGGCATGGAAAAAGGCGGCGGTGGCGGGGCTGCGGGCGCGGCTTCGGAACTGGCCGTCGGCTGGGCCATGGCGCAGCAGATGATGAATCAGCAGGGCGGCATTCTCGGCAGCCAGGCGACGCCTCCGGCTGCGCCGCCGCAGGCTCCGGCGGGCGCGGGCGTGCCTGAACTGTTCGGCCCGGCTGACGCGGCAAAGATGCTCGGCGTCAGCGAAGAGGACGTGATGGCGGTGCTCAGTTCCGGCGAACTCAAAGGCAAAAAGATCGGCAACACCTGGCGCATCACGCGCGCGGCGATTGATGAATTTCTGAAAAGCTGAGTTGCTGAGAAAGGGAATTCGGAAGTCGGAATTCGGTAGTCGGAAGTCGGTAGACCGGCAATAAATGGGTTCATCACAATTCTGAAGTCATGAGCCACAGCAGTTGAGAACTTCCGAATTCCGACTACCGAATTCCGACTTCCCCCCCTATGACTGAAGCGGTTGCACAGCAAAAATATGCCTGCCCGGCCTGCGGCGCTGAAGCGCACTGGAATGCGGCAAAACAGGCGCTCGTTTGTCCGTACTGCGGCACGACCTCGCCGGCGAAGATTGACGAATCAGGCTCAGTCGTTGAGCACGATCTGGCGCGGGCGTTGCGCGGCATTCCCGACAGCGAACGCGGCTGGCAGGCGCAGAAGATTCAGGTCAGGTGTCAGAGCTGCCGGGCAATTTCGGTCTTCGATCCGCAGCGCGTGGCGCAGCGGTGCGATTTCTGCGGCTCGGCTCAGCTTGTGCCTTACGAACAGACCAAAGATGCGTTCACGCCGGAAAGTCTGCTGCCGGTGAAAATCAGCGAAACGCAGGTGCGCGAAACGATTCGTCGCTGGTACGGCAACCGCTGGTTTGCGCCGAACAAACTGAAAAATGCGGCAATGACCGATCAGGTGCATGGCATCTACCTGCCCTACTGGACGTTTGACGCGCAGGCGCACGCTGACTGGACGGCGGAATCGGGTTATTACTACTACGAGACCGAATACTTCACCGACAACGAAGGCCGGCAGCAGTCGCGGCAGGTGCAGCGCATCCGCTGGCAATACAGTTCCGGCTCGCTCGATCATTTCTTCGATGACGAACTCGTCCCGGCTTCGGTTGGCGTTGAGGCTGATAAGCTGCGCGCGATTGAGCCATTCCCGACTGATGAACTTGTGCCTTACAACGCGGGTTATCTGGCGGGCTGGGTGGCCGAGCGGTATCAGATTGATCTGCTCGCGGCAGCGCAGCATTCACGCGAAGTGATGGACGCAAAACTGCAAAGCATGTGCGCGGCGCAGGTGCCGGGCGACACGCACCGCAATCTGCAGGTTGACGCTGATTACACGGCACAGACGTTCAAGCACATCCTGCTGCCGGTGTGGCTGCTCAGTTACAGCTACGGCGCGCGCAAATTTCAGGTCGTCATCAACGGCTGCTCTGGCGAAATTGCCGGTGATTATCCGAAGAGCTGGCTCAAAATCACGCTGGCGATTCTGACCGCACTGGTGATCGTGCTGATTCTGGCGCTGATCTTTGGCCACAAGTGAGCAGATGGCCGCTTGCACAATTCTTATTCTGTGAGAAACTAACGTCTGCCTGTTTGGACCTCTCAGCCTGGTCCCCCGTGCCATTCCGAACAGCCTCTGGCCGCGTCGCGGCCTGAGACTGGAGGTGTTTTGCGATGATCTCGGCAACTGACCTCGGAAGGGTTTCCGAACTTTACGACAAGGGGCTTTACCTTCAGGCTCACGCGGCGGCTGAAAGCCTGGGGCCGTTTGAGCAGTGGGCGGGCGCATCTGCGCGCATTATGGCGGGCCGGCTCGTGCGCGCGCTCGGCGGTGAACGGCGCGGTCGCCGACTGCTCATCAGCGCCTGGCGCAATGAGCGCAGTGGCGAAGCCTGTTATTACCGGGCGTGGCGCCTGATTGAAGAGCGCGGGCCGCTCCCGGCGTGGCAGTTTATGTGCGCTCAGGGTGATGAACTGCGCGACACGTTGGCGCGGCTGCAATCGGACTGGCTGGCGCTGCACGCGACAGTGCTTGGAACACTGCGCGATTTCGACCGCGCGGAACAGTGGCTGCGGCGCGCTGAAGCGATTGATCCTGCAAACCCCTGGGTCTGGGTTGAGCGCGCCACACTGATGGAAGCTGAAGATCGTTACGACGAAGCGCTCGCGGCGGCGCAGCACGCGCTCCGACTGCATCCCTGGTTTCGCGCGGCGGTGCAGGGTGCGGGCCACCTGCTGATGCTGCTGGATCGTGACGATGAGGCGCTGGCGCTGCTCACCGAGGCTTCGGCGCGGCTGGAATGCGCGTGGATCGAAGCGCAGCTTGCTGACCTGCAATGTGAACTGGGGCAGTATGAAAATGCGCGGCTGAGCCTGGCGCGCTACCGTCAGCTCGCGCCGCTGCTCGAAAAGCCGCAGGAACAGTGGCTGAACGGCAGACTGTCTGATCTGGCCTGTCTGTGCGGCGATGATGAAAGCGAGCTGCGGTATGCAGAAGCTTCGGAGTATCCGTTTTTCAAGCGCGCAGCCGAACGCCTGCGCGAAGCTGACGCAACTGCGCGGCGGGTGCAACTGCCGGTCGGCTTCGTGCGACAGCATCACCTGACGTGCGTGCCGGCGACGCTCTCCACGATCAGCCGTTTCTGGCGGCAGCCCGCCGATCATCTGAGCGTGGCCGAAGCGATCTGTTACGACGGCACGTCCGCGCACAGCGAACGCAAATGGGCCGAAGACAACGGCTGGGTAGTGCGCGAATTCCGCGTCAGTCAGGATGACGCCGTGGCGCTCATTGATCGCGGCGTGGTCTTCACGCTGACGACGGTTGATCCGGGCAACGCGCATTTGCAGGCCGTGATCGGTTACGACACGCGCCGCGGCACGCTGCTCGTGCGTGATCCTTCAGTACGGACAGTCGGTGAAATGGCGATGAAGGAGATGCTGGAGCATTACCGCGCCACCGGGCCGCGCGGGATGGCGATGGCGCCGCAGGAAAAGGCCGCGCTGCTGGACGGGCTGAGCCTGCCGGAATCCGATGCTTACGATCAGTTGTACGGGGTGCAGCAGGCGCTGGCGACGCACAACCGCGAACGGGCCGGTGAGCTGGTGGCCGCCCTGACTGAGGCTGCTGCCGATCACCGGCTGACCCTGCAGGCGCAGTGGGCGATGGCCTCGTATGACGACGATCAGAGCCGCCTGCTGGCCGTCGTTGAAAAGCTGCTGGCGCAGTTTCCTGACGACGTGAATCTGAAGCTGGCGAAAAGTTCATGCCTGCGGACGCTGGCGCGGCGCGATGAGAGACTCGAATTTCTCAGATCAAGCTGCGCCGGGCAGGATTCAGATCCGCTCTTCTGGCAGCAGTATGCCCAGGAACTGAGTGACGATGCGCGTGAACATCCGCGCGCATGGCGGTTGCTGCAGCGCGCGCTGCGTCGTCGCCCGCTCGAAGCCGGAAATTATCACCTGCTGGCCGGGATTCTCTGGCAGCAGCGCCGCTTTGCCGAAGCGCTTGAACTTTATCGCTTCGCCGCCTGTCTGAAAGACACGGACGAGGGATTCGTCCGTTCGTATTTCATCGCCTCGCGGCATCTCAAACAGACCGACGCGGCGTTTGAATTTCTGGAAAGCCGCTTTCGCCGCTTCGGCAAACGGTCGAGCGCACCGGCGCGCACGCTGTTTGAGGCGCGTGACATGGTCGGGCAGGACGTGGCGGCGCTGGACGCGCTGAGGGACGGGCTGCGGCTGCGGCCTGAGGATGGCGAACTGCTGCTGTTTGCGGCGGACGCCTTTGCGCGGCAGGGCGATTTTGCGACGGCTTCATCGCTGCTCGCCAAAGCTGAAGGCAACGCGCCGCGCAGTGGCTGGCTGCGCACGGCAGCGGCGATTGCTGTTTATCGCGGCGAACTCAATGCCGCGCTGACCCTGTGGCGTCAGGTTGACGAAGCCGAACCGATGGCCCCTGACGTCAGTCGCAACGTGGCGCAACGGCTGGCGGAAACCGCAAAGCCTGAGGCCGCGATCGAGTACCTGCGGCAGAAAGCCGACCGCTTCCCGCACAATTACGCGCTGCATCAGTTGCTGGTCGAATGGCTGCGCGATGATCCGGCAGCGGCTGAAACTGCGCTGGAGCGGTTGATTGAAATTGATCCGGCTGATGCGTGGGCGCGGCGCGAACTGGCGCACACGCTCGGACAACTGAAGCGATTTGACGAGGCCCTCGCCGCGCTTGAAATCGCCCGCGCGCTGGACCCGCAGGCTCCGTCCTGCTACTGCGTGCTGGGGCAATTGCAGGCTGATTCCGGCAGCCTTGAGGCAGCGAAAACTTCTTACCGCCAGGCGATTCAATTGTCGGTTGATACCGGTTACGCGATCAATCAACTGATCGTCCTGTCAACGACGGCGCAGGAACGGCGCGCCGAGCTTGAATTTATCCGACAGGAACTGATGCGCCAGGTCCTGTTCGGCGACGGGCTGCTCGCGTGGCGCGAGCAGGCCACAGGCACACTGGAAGCTGAAGAATGCCTGACGCTGCTGCAGGCGGCGCTCGCGGCGCGGCCTGATCTGTGGCAATCGTGGTCGGCGGTGACTGGTCAGCTTGTCGAATTGCAGCGGCTTGATGAAGCCCTCGCGCACGCGCAGCAGGCGACTGAGCGCTTTTCGCTGACGCCGCGCATCTGGTATGACCTGGCGCTGGTGCAGCAGGCGCGGCTTGATCGCGCAGGCGAAATCGAAGCGTTGCGCCAGGCGCTCAGCATCAGTCCCGGCTGGGGCCTGGCCGCGCAGCAACTCGCCGACGTTTACGTCCGCGAAGGCGAACTGCCGCAGGCCAGGGAACTGCTCGAACGCGCCGCCACGCACGCGCCGCTTGATCCGTACAATCAGGGCTGTCTGGCCGATGTGTTGTGGAAGCTGAAGGACCGCGCCCAGGCGCTGGAGCGGGTGCGGCGGGCGGTGACGATTGAGCCGGGTTATGACTGGGGCTGGCGTGCCTTGCACGACTGGTCGAATGAAATGCAGCGCGCTGAAGTCGCAGTTGAATGCGCCCGCGAAATCGCGCGGCAGCGCAGCGGCGAGGCGCGGTCGTGGCTGATTCTGGCGCGCACGCTGGGCGGGGCTGAAACGATTGATGAACGCCTGGCGGCGCTTGATCGCGCCGCCGCGCTCAATCCGCGGGCGACTGAGGCATACGGCCTGCGCGCCGGCCTGCTGGCCGAAGCGAAACGCTGGGATGAAGCTCTGGCAGCCTGCCGCCCTGATGTGTTCGGTGACGAGCAACCGGCAGAATTGCGCAGCGCGGCGGCGTGGATTGAAGCTGAGCGCGGTAATCGCACGGCAGCCATCAGTCAGATGAAAGCATTGCTGGCCGACGAACCGGGCTATTACGCGGGCTGGAACCGGCTGGCCGACTGGCAGCGCGAAGCTGAAGCGCAGGCCGGTTACCTGGAAGCCGCGCAGGCGATGGCGCGTCTGGCTCCGAATGATGCCATTGCGCTTGGCTATCTGGGCGATGCGCGACTGGCGAACGATGATCGCCACGGCGCAAAGGCAGCCTTGCAGCGCGCCATGAGGCTCGACCCGGAATACAAATTTGCGAGCCGCACGCTCTTTGACCTTCAGCTTGAAGACCACGAATTGCAGGATGCCGCCGGGACGCTGGAGTTGCTGCACAAATATATCGGCGGCAACGTCGCGCGATTGCGCGAAATCAGGCTGTTGCTCCGGCGCGCTGAATTTGACGCAGCGGCAGCACAGTTTCGCGCCTGCTGCCTGTCGCCCGAAACCGGCAGCGATGAACTGGAACTGGCGCTTGACGCCTCGACAGAAAAACGCTGGCAGAAGCTGACTGGCAAAGTGCTTGATGAAATGCTGGAGCATCCCGAATCCAACCCGGAAGCGGGCGCGTTGTGGGTGCGCGGCAGGCGGCTGCTCAAATGTCGCTGGCGGCTGTGGCGGCTGCCGGAAGATCGTCCGGCGTGGCGGCGCGCTTCAGAGGCTTATCTGGAAGCGCTGGCCGACGCGAAGCTGAAAGACTGGATTCGCAGCTACGTGCGCAAACACCGCGCGGCGCTGCGCCGTCACGCCGATTCATGGAGCGCAGTCTGTTATGCGCTGATGACGGTCGGCGATTTCAAAGCGGCGGTGAACTGGGCCGCTGACTGGCGGCAGCGCGACGACCTGCGCCCGTGGATGCTCCTGAATTACGCGCTGGCGCTGCGCAATCTGAAGCAGGATCGCGCCGCTTATGCTGTCAGCAAGCAGGCGCTGACGCTGCCGGAAGATCACCTGTCAGACGCGCACCGGCTGCTGCTTGTGCTCGATGACGCGCTGGCTGGCAAGGCGCTGGTGGCAAAGGCGCAGTTTGATGAAATCAGTTCGTCAGAGCTGCGCGAATGGGATCGCTTTGTTTATGAAATGCTCAGCGCGCTTTTTGCTTTTCACGCCGACGGCAGCACGGGCGAGCAGCAGATCAGCCGACTGATCGCCCTGGCGCGGGAGGCGAAATTCTTTGCCCGCAGCCGGGTGCTGGTCCGGGCGCATCGCCGCATCGTCCTGAGCATAGCCAGAGCCGATGGCCGCACGGCGCGGGCGTTGTGGCGGCTTGGCTGGCTGCGGCTGCGGCGGTAAGGCTCAACAGAAAAAGCAGCGCGGAGCTTTTGACTCGCGCTGCTTTTTGGCTGACCGTCAGAACTCTTTGCTTACTTGTTGAAATCCACCTTCGGCGCCTGCTTCGCGCCTTCATCGGCCTTGAAATAAGGCTTCTCCTGAAAGTTCAGGAAGTTTGCAATGATCACGGTCGGGAACTTGTTGCGGGTCGTGTTGTAATCCTGCACGGACTGGTTGTAATCGCGGCGCGAGACAGCCAGGCGGTTCTCGGTGCCGGCCAGTTCGTCCTGCAACTTCATGAAGCTTTCGTTCGATTTGAGCTGCGGATAATTTTCGGTGAGCGACAGAAAACGCCCGCCCGTGCCGAGAATGCCGCCGCCGGACGGGACCAGTTGCGCCTCGCGCATGGCCTGGCTCAGTTTGTTATCGGCATTGATCTTGTCTTCGGTCGAACTGTTCGGATTCTGCAGCGTCGAGAGCAGTTGCGAACGCGCCTGGGCGATGCCGGTGAAGACTCTTTCTTCGAGGCCTGCCACACCCTTCACCGTTGCCACGATGTTCGGGATCAGGTCGGCACGGCGCTGCATCTGGTTCTCGACCTGTGCCCACTGTGCGTCAACGTTCTGCTTCTTCGTCGTCAGCGTGTTGTAACCGCTCACGCCGCTGCCGAAGATGATGATGCCGAGCAGCACGATGATGCCGATGATAACCAAAGCTGCTTTTCCCATAAGCTCCTCCTGTCTGATTGAAAATGCCAGCCGCGCGGCTGACGTTCGGTCAATGATTTCCGGCGCCTGATCCGATCCGGTCAATGGCTGTAATCACCCGCGTCAGGCAGTTGAGATAATCGGCAAACAAATCCTCTGCTTCGGGTTCAAGCAGTCGCACGGGTTCATTCCGCAGTCGCAGCACGCGCTCAAGCGGAGCCGTGTCAAAATTCAATCTCGCGCCGATGCGTTCCGTCACCTCGCGCCGGTCGAGCGGAGCTTCCTCACCCAGCATTTCCAGCATCGGGCGGAAGTAGTGAATAAATGTAATGACGCTGTCGGTCATCAGTTTCATCAGGCTTTCAGCCGATTCTCTCGCGGGCAGATACAGGCCGCGCAGCCGGAGCAGCTTGCCGCGCAGTTCGTGCTCAAGCTGCCAGCGCAGATGCGCGGCTGAAACCTCCGCGTCCTTCAGCAGGTCGCGCCCGTAAAGCACCCGGTAAGCGCGCTTCATCTGCCGGAACTCAATCGGAAAAACATCGAGGGAATCATTGAATTCAGCCAGCGTGAACCAGACCGGCAATTGAAACCCCAGGTCCACCCACCATCGGGCGACGGGCTGTGCCTGGCGCAACGCTTCAACCGGCAGCGCCGAACAGACCACCAGCACACGGTAATCTGACGGCCTGACGCTGTTACCTGTTACGACCACCGAGCCGTGCAGAATCACCGCAATCAGTTCGTCAGGGTGCGCCTGCACAAGTCGCCTGACCAGTTCATCAAACTTTTCTTTCATTGCTCGTCCCGCAACCGGAGGATGCATTTTCAGACGCCGCGTGTCACCAACTGTCGCTCGCGCCGCCGCC
>CAYWDW010000047.1:0-14027 GCA_964457105.1 uncultured Heliobacteriaceae bacterium | reverse complement strand
TTTGCACTGTGCGACCCCGCTCGCGCGACATTCAATTTCGAGTCCGGCCAGTTCGGTTCTCGTCAGGGCGCTGAAGATTCCGGCAAAGAGTCCGGCATAAAGCTGACAGACCGGCGACGCACGCCGCCCCGACACGGCGACCAGGGCGCTTTCAGCCAGGTCAATCAGAATCAACCCTTCCCGGCGCCGTGTCAGATCAAGCTGCCAGGCGCCCCAGCCTGCCGCCTGCAACGATAACCACCACTGCTCAAGAAAGGCCGTCGCGTTGATGTCAGGCAGTGGCTGTTGTTCCTGGCGTTCGATGACGGGCACGACCAGGCGCATTTCGTGCTGCCCCCAGCGCCAGCCGCAACGATACAGCACCCGCCCGGCGTCATCGCCAGCCACTTCGCGCAACTCGTGCAGCAGGCCGGTCAGAAAGGTTTCAGCCGCCAGAAAAGTCCGCACGCCGCAGGGCGTGTGCAATCGCCCCTGCGGCGTCAGGTCCAGGCGCACATCCGCCGTCTGCTGCCTGTGATCTGCTGTCCGGGAATAGTCAACAGCCTCCTGAATCGCGGTCATGACTTATCTCTCAGGGCGGGAGTCAGCAAGTCCGGGGCAGGAAAAACTCTGAACGAAATGTCGCTGGATTCGGGCAGGCTGACCGGTCGGCAGGTCAGCCTGACTGATGCGGTCTGAGCTGAAGCGAGGTATCCGGCTGAAAGCTGTGACACTGTCAAATCCCGTCATCATGCACCTGACGTTTTCCGTCATTCCCCTGTGTCTTTAATCGGCCACCACCAGGTCATCATTTGTCAGGGGCTGAGTCATCATCGGCTTCTGCGTGATAACAGCATGGCCAGTCCGTGACCAGTCATCTCCCTGTGGCCCGAACGGCAAGCCTTGTGCCAGGGGCAGGGCCTGTGGGGCAGGCTGATTCAGCGCCAACCCGGCGCGCAGATTGCAACATTGATGGCCGTACATTAACAGCCTGACGCTTCGGCGCAGCAGACACAGACAGGGATGTTTGCGGACCGGACAATTGTCCCTGAGTGAATGCCCATCAGCGATCACAAAAGACTGGCCGGTCAGACGCCGTCACCGGCAGCCGTTCAGGCCGCCGCGATAAAGCTGATGGCCCGGACTCAAATATGACTGAGCAACCAGCAAACCAGCAGCCACGCATTCCGACGGCAACCTATCGCTGGCAGTTCAATCAGCATTTCACGCTGGCGCAGGCCGCCGCCCTGATTGATTACCTCGACGCACTCGGCATCAGTGATGTTTACGCCTCGCCGCTCTTTGTGGCGCGTCCGGGCAGCCTGCACGGCTACGATGTGACTGATCACAGCCGCCTGAATCCTGAACTCGGCTCGCGTGATGACTTCAATCAGTTTGCCGACCGGCTGCGTCAGCACGAAATGGGGCTGATGATGGATGTCGTGCCGAATCATATGTGCATCGCCGGTTCAGGCAATCAGTGGTGGAACGATGTGCTGGAGAACGGGCCGGGTTCTGATTATGCGCGGTACTTCGATATTGACTGGCACCCGCCGAAACAGAACCTGGCCAACAAGGTGCTGCTGCCGGTGCTCGGCGATCAGTATGGCCGCGTGCTGGAGAATCAGGAAATCCGGCTGCATTATCAGCGCGGCACGCTGAGCGCGAACTATTATGAAACGCGCCTGCCCATCGCCCCGCGCACTTCGAGCCTGATTCTCAAAGCCGCGCTTGAAAAAGTCAGCCCGCAGCTTGACGACAGCAATCCGCACCGCCTCGAACTTGAAAGCATCATCACCGCGCTCAGTCACCTGCCGCCGCGCACTGAAACCGATCCTGAGAAGATCAAAGAACGCCGCCGCGAAAAAGAGATTATCAAGCGGCGCCTGTCGGCGCTGACCGCGACGAACAGAGTGGTGCAGCGCGCCGTGGCCGAAGTCATCCGTGAATTCAATGGCGCGAGGGGCGAGCCGCGCAGCTTTGACCAGCTCGAAGAACTGCTGGCCGAACAGGCTTACCGGTTGTGCTTCTGGCGCGTGGCGGCGGACGAGATCAATTACCGCCGCTTCTTTGACATCAACGAACTGGCCGCGATTCGCGTCGAAGAGCCGAAGGTTTTTGCCGCCGTGCATGAACTGATCTTCAGGCTGATGAAAGAAGGCCGCGTCACCAGCTTACGCATTGATCACATTGACGGGCTGTATGACCCGGCCCGCTACCTGCGCGATGTGCAGCGCGGCGCCGCGCGGGCGCTCAAACAGGCCGGCCTGAGATCAACCCGCGACCGCACCCGCGCCTGTTATGTCGTGGTCGAAAAGATTCTCGGCCCGGATGAGCAACTGCCTGAAGACTGGGCCGCTGCTGGCACAACCGGCTATGACTTTCTCAACCTGCTCAACGGCGTCTTTATCAGAACCGAAAATGAATCGCCCTTTCGCCGACTGTATCAGCGCCTCACCGGCCAGTCACAGAAATTTGCGGACGTGGCTTACGAAGGCAAAAAGCATGTGCTGCACGCGGCGATGTCGAGTGAACTGCAGGTGCTGGCGCGACGGCTCGACCGCATTTCAGAACAGCATCGTTATTCACGCGATTTCACACTCAACAGCCTGCAACTGGCGCTGGCTGAAGTCATCGCCTGCTTTCCGGTCTATCGCAGCTACGTGCGGCCCGGACAGCGCGAAGTCAGCGAGGATGACCGCCGCCACATCAGCCGGGCCGTGCGTCAGGCCAAGCGCCGCAATCCGGCAGTCAGCCCGTCAATCTATGATTTCATCGCCTCGCTGCTGCTGCTGCGCGACCCTGACGGGCTGACTGACCTGCAGCTTCAGGAACGGCGCGAATTTGTCATGCGCTTTCAGCAACTGACCGGCCCGGTCACGGCCAAAGGCCTCGAGGACACCGCCTTTTATCGGTTCTATCCGCTGGCGTCGCTGTGCGAAGTCGGGGGCGACCCGTCGCGCTTCGGCGTCACCCTCGAAGAGTTTCACCGCGCCAGTCAACAGCGACAGCAACACTGGCCGCACACGCTGCTGGCCACCTCAACGCACGACACCAAACGCAGCGAAGACGTGCGCGCCCGCCTCAATGCGTTGTCTGAAATTCCCGCCCGCTGGTATCGCGCCGTGCGGCGCTGGGCAAGGCTCAATCAGCCATTCAAAAAAATGATTGATGACCTGCCCGTGCCCGACAGCAACGAGGAATATCTGATCTATCAGACGCTGATCGGCGGGTGGCCGCTGACAATCAGGGATGAAAGTGAACGGCAGACGTTCGCGCAGCGCATCCAGGATTACCTGACCAAAGCGATCCGCGAAGCGCGCATTCATTCAAGCTGGATCAGCGCCAACGAAGAATACGAACAGGCCGTGCGCGATTTCATCGCGCGGATGCTGCAACCTGACAGCCCGTTTCTCAGCGACTTTCTCGAATTCCAGGCGCCGCTCGCGCGGGCCGGCCTGTTCACTTCGCTGGCGCAGACGCTGCTGAAAATCACCGCGCCCGGCGTGCCCGATTTTTATCAGGGGACAGAAATCTGGGATTTCAGCCTGGTGGATCCTGACAACCGCCGCCCGGTTGATTACGCCTTGCGGCGACAGTTGCTCGACCGGCTGCCGGATGGCCCCACGGAACCATCGCCCGATCAGGTCCGGCCACTGTGGCAGCAGCCTGAAGACGGACGGCTCAAGCTCTTCATCACGAGTCGGGCGCTCAGGTTTCGCCACGCCCACCGCGAATTGTTTGCGCGCGGCGATTACGTGCCGGTCGCGGTGAGCGGTCAGCACGCGGCGCGTGCGGTCGCCTTTGCGCGGCGGCACGGTGCGCAGTCGGTCATCGTCGCGGTGGCGCGATTTTTTCTGGAACTCAATGCCGGCGTCGGCCTGCCCGTCGGAGAACTCTGGAACGACACATCGCTGACGCTGAATGAAGAACTGAGCGGTTGTTACCGCGACGCGCTGACCGGGGCCAGCCTGAACGGCAGCGCGGGCGTGCTGCCGCTCGCAGAAGCGTTCGCGCATCTGCCGGTCGCGCTGCTCGAACGAGTGTAGCCACCGCGCGTGAATGTAACCGAGGCAACTATGGCAAACCAGGCATTGCAGGATGACCCGTTGTGGTTCAAGGATGCGATCTTTTACGAAGTCTATGTGCGCGGCTTTCAGGATGCGAATGCTGACGGCATTGGCGATTTTCGCGGGCTGACGGAGCGGCTCGATTATCTCGAATGGCTCGGCGTGACCTGTCTCTGGCTCCTGCCGATCTATGCCTCGCCGCTGCGCGATGGCGGTTATGACATTGCCGATTATTACGCCATCCTGCCTGAATACGGGACGCTGGATGACTTTCGCCGCTTTCTGCATGAAGCGCATGCGCGGGGCATTCGCGTCATTACCGATCTGGTGCTGAATCACACTTCGGATCAGCATCCCTGGTTTCAGGAGGCGCGTTCGGCGCTCGCTTCACCGAAACGCAACTGGTATGTCTGGAGCAAAAGCGACCTGAAATACCCCGCTGCCCGCATCATCTTTCTCGACACTGAACGCTCGAACTGGGCGTGGGATGAAGTGACCGGCGAATTTTACTGGCATCGCTTTTTCAGTCATCAGCCCGATCTCAATTATGAAAACCCGGCAGTGCAGCAAGCCATCTTTGAGGTGATCGCGTTCTGGATGGAGATGGGCATTGACGGCTTCCGGCTGGATGCCGTGCCTTATCTGTACGAACGCGAAGGCACGACCGGCGAAAACCTGCCTGAAACACATGACTTCCTCCGGCAGTTGCGCGCCTTTGTGGATGCACACTGGCCGGACCGCCTGCTGCTCGCCGAGGCCAATCAGTGGCCCGAAGATGTGGTCGCCTATTTCGGGCAGGGCGACGAATGTCAGATGTGTTATCACTTCCCGATCATGCCGCGCCTGTTTATGGCGCTGCGCCAGGAAGATCGCCGCCCGCTCGTGGAAATCATCGAACGCACGCCGACCATTCCCGCGGGCGCGCAATGGGGGATGTTTCTGCGCAATCACGATGAACTGACGCTCGAAATGGTCACGGACGAAGAGCGCGATTACCTTTACAACGAATACGCGAAGGATCGCCGGATGCGGCTCAACCTGGGCATCCGGCGGCGGCTCGCGCCGCTGCTTGAGAACAGCCGCCGCGCGATTGAACTGCTCAACGCGCTGCTCTTCAGCCTGCCGGGCAGCCCGTTTCTGTATTACGGCGATGAACTCGGCATGGGCGATAACATTTACCTCGGCGACCGCGACGGCGTGCGCACGCCGATGCAATGGTCGGTGGATCGCAATGCCGGATTTTCCCGCGCTGATTTCGCGCAGTTGTACTTTCCGCCGATTATGGATCCGGTGTACGGCTATCAGTCGGTCAATGTCGAAGCGCAGCAGCGTCACCCGACTTCGCTGCTGCACTGGATGCGACAGATCATCGCGCTGCGCAAACGGCATCAGGTCTTCGGGCGCGGCACGCTGGCTTTCATCAAACCTGAAAACCGGCGCGTGCTGGCCTTCACGCGCCGCGATGAGAACGAAACGATTCTGTGTGTTTACAACCTGGCGCGTTCATCGCAGCCGGTGCTGCTGGACCTCAGCCAGTATGCCGGCTTCACGCCCTTTGATCTGCAGTACCAGGTTGAGTTCCCGGTCATCGGCCCGCAGCCTTATCAACTGGCGCTCAATGAATATGGCTTTTACTGGTTTCTGTTGCAGGAGCATTGATCGAAGTCGTGTGGACCAGACAGCGCAACACTTCGGCCACGCTCCACGCCTGCGCCACACAACCGCGCGGCATAAACGGCGGCTCGGCGTCGAAGATTTCACTGATCGAACCAACGCAGGCTTCGCTCAGGTGCTGCTCAAAGCCGTGCAGGAAGCGGTGCGCGCCGGCCCGATCCTCCGGATAGACGCGCAGCCAGGCATCAATAAACGGCCCGATCAGCCACGCCCAGACCGTGCCCTGGTGATAGGCCGCATCCCGCGCGCGCAGATCGCCATCATAAGTCGGCTGGTAATCAGGATGACCCGGCGCAAGCGAACGCAGCCCGACCGGCGTCAGCAGGCGTTCGGTCACGACCTCCAGCACCGGCTTCCACTTGTCTTCGCTGAGGACCGGATGTGTGAGCGAAAAGGCCAGCAACTGATTCGGACGACAGGCCGCATCAGCGCCCTGCTCGCCGTCAATCACGTCATAGAGATAACCGCCAGCCGCGTACCAGAATCGTTGATTGAATGACTGCCTGACGCGCTCGGCCTCAGCCGCCAGAGTTTGTGCGCCGGTAGTGTCATTTTCTTCGGTCAGCCAGCGCGCCAGCAGTTGCAGCGCGTTGTACCACAGCGCATTGATCTCGACGGCCTTGCCCCGGCGCGGCGTGACGACCCAGTCGCCGACTTTGGCGTCCATCCACGTCAGTTGATAACCAGCCGCGCCCTGACGCAGCAGGCCGTCTGCCGGATCAACGCCAATGCCGAAGCGCGTGCCCTGCTGATGATGCCGCACGATGTCGCGCAGCGTCGGCAGGATCAGGCGCAGCGTGTCGCGGTCGCCTGAATACTGCACATACCGATCCAGCGCGTGAAAGAACCACAGGGTCGCGTCCGCCGTGTGATAGCGGCCTTCGCGTTCGCCTTCGGGAAACATATTCGGAATCAGCCCGTCGGTGACGTAATGCGCGAAGGTGCGCATAATCCAGCCCGCTTCAGCCAGCCGCCCGGTCACCAGCGCCAGGCCTTCGAGCGAAATCATCGTGTCGCGGCCCCAGTCCGTGAACCAGTGATAACCGGCAATCACGGTCCGCACTTCATCACCGGCGGCGCGCGCGCGCGCGGCTTCTTCAATGCGCCCGGCAGGCAGGATGATGAACTGATCGGCGGCCTGCATCAGTTCCGCGCCGAAACCTGACTGCGCCGACGCTTCAGCCGCTGACAACAATCGCACCCGGCGTTCGCGTTCAGCCAGCACCGCTGCTTCAGGATCGAGCGCATCAATCGCCGTCCAGTTTTCAGTCGAAATGATCAGCGTGATCTTCGCGCCCGGTGGCAGCGTCACGGTGAAATGCCCCGGACTCCACAAGACGCCCTGCGCATCGTATCCGCGGCGCGCTTCGATGCGATAAAACTGATCGTGAATCAGCCCGCGATCCAGCGTCAGCAAGGCGTCAGGCCCCGTCAGCTTCAGCCTGAGCGGCGGCAGTTCCGCGACGCCTTTGATTTCATACCGGTCTTCGACGATTGAAAGCAGGTAAGGCGCCGGCAGCGGGTCGCTGACGCGCCCTTCGTGCGGGCGAAAGTAAATGGCCGGGCGCAGCCGCAGCGTGAGCGGCGCCGCCGCCGACAGCAATTCATAAGTGACGTGCGTCGTGTTCTGCCGGTGCGGCATGAGCAGGTATTTTTCCAGCACAGCCTGGCCGCATTCATAACGCCAGACGGGCAACCCGGCTTCGAGCCTGAATTCACTCAGGTGCTGCGCGCAGGCCACATCGGGACGGTCCGGCAGGGCTTCATCACCGCTCAACTGAATGAGCGTGTCGTCAGCCAGGCGCAGCGCTTCGCTCAGGTGATTGAGCATCATCGTGCGACCGTGCGGCGCGGGCAGCGCGGCAATCAGCAACCCATGAAAGCGTCGCGTCGCCACGCCGGCAATCGTGCCGGCGGCATAACCGCCAAGGCCGTTGGTGACGAGCCATTCCCTGGTCAGAAATTCTTCAGCGCCATTGTTGCCCGGCCTGGCCAGGCGGCGAATCGGTTCATCCATGTCTGCGCTTTCGTTCCCCCTTCCACTCAGCCAGCCGGCGTGCGGCGTGCTGACTCAGTTTTTCGTCATCCCATCTGACAGGTTTCATCGCCACTGCCGCGTGACCGGGCAGGTGCCAGTGTTCATCGGTCTCGAGCGGTGCCGTGCCGCCGCCGCCGTAACGCGGGTCTTCGCTCGACCACAGCACGGCCCAGTCCGTTTCAGCCGGTGGCGCCAGCAGCGGTTCGGGCGTCGGCTTGAGCTGCAGATCAGCGCCGAAATTGATGAGCAGCAGCCGGTCATCATCAGCTTCAGCAAAGTACCGCAGCACGAAAGCCTCCTCGCCAAGCACCGCGCCGTCAACGCCGCCCGCGCGCTGCGCGCTGAACACCGCATCCTCGCGCCGCAGGCGCAGCAGGTCGCGGTGCATTTCATAAATGGCCGCGTGCCGCTGCCGCTCTGACAGATCAAGCTTCGATAATTCAAACGTGCGCGGATCGCACGGGTCATCGAGCGCCGCCTGAGCTTCAGGCGTGGCGAGACTCGGAAACTGCGCCAGAAACCGGGCGCGCCCGCGACCGATCAGGGTGGCCAGTTCCGCGTGCTGATCGGCAAAGTAAAGAAACGGGCTTGAGGCGGCAAATTCCTGACCCATAAAAAGCATTGGCGTGCCCGGCGCGAGCAGCAGCAGCGCCGTCATCGCGCGATAACGTCCGGGGCTCGTCAGTTGCTGACACCGCTCGCCGCGCCCTGAATTGGCCACCTGATCGTGATTCTGAATGAAGTTGACAAACGTCGCCGGGGGCAGTCGCAACGCCGGACTGCCGCGCCGCTGCTCCTGCCATTCGTACCACTGCCCCTGATACAGGTAGCCGTATTTGACGGCTGAGATGAATTCCTGCGCGTGGCCCAGGTAATCGGTGTAATAGGCTTCGTTGCGCCCGGTCAGCGCCACCATCGCGCTGTGATGAAAATCATCGTTCCACAAGGCGTCAATGCCGTATCCGCCGACGGTCACGGACCGGACCAGCCGCGTTTCCTGCGCTTCGTTTTCAGCCACGATGATGGTGTCGCGGCCCTGCGCCGCCACGCGCACGCGGTGTGAGATGGCCGCCAGAATGTGACTGTCAGACGCATCATAAATGTTCTGCGTCGCGTCGAGGCGCAAGCCGTCGCAGTGAAATTCGTCAATCCAGTAACCGGCATTGGCGATGAAATATTCGCGCACCGGGCCGCTGTGAGCGCCGTCGTAATTGATCGCTTCGCCCCAGTCGGTGGTGTAACGATCAGTGAAATAATCGAGCGCGAATTGCTTCAGGTAATTGCCGTCCGGGCCGAAGTGGTTGTAGACCACATCGAGAATCACGCCGAGGCCAAGCGCGTGCGCGCGATCAACAAAGCGACGAAAGTCATCCGGTTCGCCGTACAACCGCGTCGGCGCAAACAGATTGACGCCGTCATAACCCCAGCCGAAACGGCCCGGAAAATCAGCGACCGGCATGACTTCAAGCACTGTCACGCCCAGGCGCGCGAGTTCATCAAGTTCGCGCATTGCCGCCGCCCACGTCCCGGCGGGCGTGAACGTGCCGATGTGCATTTCATAAACGACCTGCCCCGGCAGGTGCACGCCGCGCCAGGCGCGATCAGTCCAGGTGAAGTGATTCGGATCAATCACCTGGGACGGGCCGTGCGGGCCGGCGGGCTGAAAGCGCGAAGCCGGATCGGGATAGAGTTGCTCGCCACCATCCAGGCGAAAGCGATAGCGCGCGCCTGCGCCTGCCGCTTCAACCAGCCCCGAAAAAAAGCCTGCGGGTTCGGGCTGAAGTGCAAAGCTGCTGCCGCCTTCAATCACGACTTCGACGGTGCGGCGGCGCGGCGCCCAGACGCGAAAGTGAACGCCGCCTGAGGGCAGGGCTTCCGCCCCGATGCTCAGACGGCGACTGAGATCAACGGTTTTCATGGGCGTCATCTCGTGACCGGATGGCGCTTATCACCAGTGTTTTTGCGGGTGCGCGAAGTTTTGCCGGGCTGTTCACCAGCGGCAGCGCGCTGGCGCGTGCCGGCGGGTTTCTGCAATTCGGACCGCCCCTGTTCCGGCGCGCTGATCGCGGCTCTGACTTCGGCTTCGGCCTGGAACCAGTCGCTCAGCGCATCGCCGGAGCCATCGCTGCGCCCCTGATAAATTTCCCAGGCGCGCTGCCGGATCGTTGCTTCAGGATCAGCGAGCCATGACCGTTCATTGATGGCCGGTGAATTTTCAGTCGTCCGTTTCACGGTTTTGCTCCCCGCCCGCGAGGTGCGGGCCGGGGTTTCTTCGAGCAGTTCGTCGTGTTTCTTTGTAGCTTTCATAGTGTTTCCTCTGGTTCTCACGGTTATCAGGTCGGATTTCAGCTCAGCTCAGTTTGCGATTGTGTGGACGCCATCGGCTGTGGATCAGCACCCGGTCGCTACCGCTCCTGGTGCTGATCCGTCCAGGCAATTGAAAAGCCGACCCAGGGTGCGGGGATAAATCAAAGCGATGAATTTGAGAAAGATCAGCGTTCGGCGGCGCGCAATCTGAAGAGCGCGAGCGAATGAGCTTCCATCTTCCAGGCCGCGCCGCCTTTGCGCAGCACGGACCGTGCCGGGACGCCGACAGCGTAGCGAGTATCAATCAGCAGTTCCCATTCCACCTGTTCACGATGCGCGGGCAGCGTGAAAGTGATGGGCGCGGGAGAGGCGCTCATTACAATCAGCAGCGTGTCATCCAGGATGCGCTCACCGTTGCGATCAACTTCGGCGATGGCGTCACCGGCCAGGCGCAGCCCGATTGAATGCGCCGCTGTCAGGTTCCAGTCAGCTTCGGTCATCTCCTGGCCATCGGCGCGGAACCAGACCAGATCGCGGATTTCAGAACCGCGAATGCGCCGCCCCTGAAAGAATTTGCGCCGACGCAGCACCGGATGTTCATGAAAGAGCTGAATCAGCAGCCGCGTGAAATCGTGCAACTGCTGTTTCGCGCGCTCCGGGGTCCAGTCAAGCCACGACATCTGGTTGTCCTGACAGTAAGAGTTGTTATTGCCCTGCTGCGTGCGTCCGCTTTCATCTCCGGCCTGCAGCATCGGCACGCCCTGCGACAGCAGCAGCGTGGCCAGCAGGTTCCGCTGCTGTCGCGCGCGCAGTTCGCGCACTGCCGGATCAGCGGTCGGCCCCTCGACCCCGCAGTTCCAGCTCAGGTTGTGATCACTCCCGTCGCGGTTGTCGTCCAGATTGGCTTCATTGTGCTTGTCGTTGTAGCTGACCAGATCGGCCAGCGTGAACCCGTCGTGCGCGGTGATGAAATTAATGCTCGCATACGGGCGCCGCCCGCCGCGCTCGTACAGATCGCTGCTGCCCGTCAGGCGATAAGCCAGATCAGCAATCAGCCCCTGATCACCGCGCCAGAAGCCTCTCACCGTGTCGCGGTAAATGCCATTCCATTCAGCCCACAGGATCGGGAATTTCCCAATCTGATAACCGCCCTCGCCCAGATCCCAGGGTTCGGCGATCAGCTTGACCTGACTGAGCACTGGATCCTGATGAATGATGTCGAAGAACGCGCCGAGCCGGTCCACTTCGTGCAGTTCGCGTGCCAGCGCCGCCGCCAGGTCGAAGCGGAACCCGTCAACGTGCAGCTCCTGCACCCAGTACCGCAGGCTGTCCATAATCAGTTGCAGCGTACACGGGTGCGTCATATTCAGCGTGTTGCCGCAACCGGTGTAATCCATGTAATACCGCTGATCGTCAGCCACGAGCCGGTAATAAGCCGCGTTATCAATGCCGCGAAAGCAGAGCGTCGGCCCCAGTTGATTGCCTTCGCCGGTGTGGTTGTAAACCACGTCCAGAATGACTTCGATGCCTGCCGCGTGCAGCGCCCGGACCATCTGTTTGAATTCATTCACCTGCTCGCCGGCGCAGCCGCTCGATGAATAGCGACATTCCGGCGCAAAAAAACCAATCGAGTTATAGCCCCAGTAATTCGTCAGCCCCTTGTCAATCAGGTGTCTGCCCACCACGAGCTGATGGATCGGCAGCAGCTCAACCGCCGTGATGCCCAGGTTTTTCAGGTATTCAATGACTGCCGGGTGAGCCAGCCCGGCATAAGTTCCGCGCAAGCTGGCAGGCACTTCAGGATGCCGCGCCGTGAACCCTTTGACGTGTACTTCATAAATCAGCGTCCGGTGCCAGGGCGTGCGCAACGGCTGATCGCCCTGCCAGTCAAAGGCCGCATCAATCACGACGCATTTCGGCAGACCGGGCGCGCTGTCGCGTTCATCGCGCGACAAATCAGCCTGTTGATCGCCAATCGTGTAACCAAAGACCGCATCGCTCCATTGAATATGCCCGTTGATCGCCCGCGCATACGGATCAAGCAGCAGTTTGGCCGGATTGAAGCGATGCCCCGCTGACGGGGCATAAGGCCCATGCACGCGATAACCATAAAGCAGCCCCGGCCTGGCTTCAGGCAGATAGACGTGCCAGACGTGATCGGTCTGCTCAGTCAGCCGAATGACTGCCGTCTGCTGATCGGGCCGCTGATGATCAAACAGGCACAGCTCAACGGCGGTCGCGTTTTCAGAAAACAGGGCAAAGTTGACGCCCGCGCCGTCCCACACAGCGCCGAGCGGATAAGGCTGTCCCGGTCTGGTCTTCATCATTTCAAGCTACAGGCTTTCATATTTTTCACTTACCCGACAAACAGATGAGCAAGCTTTGTTCCAGCCCGATCCGGCGTCGGCGTTTTCAGCATGCCGTTTGCAGCAGCGCAATGAGAAAGGCTGAAGTGTTCTGAACCGGCCTGGGGTTGCCCAGAACACGGACAGCGCTGTACCGCTGCCGAACGTTGACGACGACGGGCGCGACCGGTTTTGACAATCGTTCGTTTGCGCTCAATGATGAGAACAACGTTTGTGTTTATGACGGCGACTTTGCCGCGCAGTGGGAAGCGATTTTCGAGCGGCAGACGAGGCGATTATCGAAAATCCAGGCCGACGCCTGAACATTCGCTGAACATCACTTTATGTCAACACCCAAAAACACCGATCACCTGAAGCTGTCATTTTTCGACCCGGATTTTATGACCAGCCCGCCGGCGCGCGCCGTCAGAATCCTCGCGGAATATCTTGATCCGGCGGACCGGCTGCACCGGGCGCGGGTGCGCGACACGATTGTCTTTTTCGGGTCGGCGCGTTCGATTGCGCCGGAAGAAGCCCGCGCGCGGCTCGCCGCCGTGCAGGCTGAAATCGCCCAGGCCGGTGCGCTCACGCCTGAATTACAGACGGCTCAGGAGCGCGCCGAGGCCGCCGTCAGATTGTCGCGTTATTACCAGGACGCGATGGACCTCGCGCGCCGGCTCACTGAATGGTCGAAGTCGCTGACGGGCAATCATCACTTCATCATCTGTTCGGGCGGTTCAGGCGGCATGATGGAAGCAGCCAATCGCGGCGCGGCGCTCGCGCACGGCAGATCCATCGGGATGCATATTGCGCTGGCCACTGAAGAGGCGGTCAATCAGTACGTCTCGCCCGAGCTGACCTTTACGTTTCATTATTTCTTTATGCGCAAGTTCTGGTTCGTCTATCCGGCCAAGGCGCTGGTGATCTTTCCGGGCGGCTTTGGGACGCTCGATGAACTCTTTGAAGTGCTGACGCTGATTCAGACCAAAAAGCCGAGCAAGACAATGCCGGTCGTGCTGTTCGGCACGCCGTTCTGGGACGAGGTGCTGAACTTTGAAGCGATGAAACGCTGGGGCGTCATCGGCCCGCTCGATACAAAGCTGTTTCTCAAAACCGACTCAGTTGACGAAGCCTTCACGTACCTGACCGCCCGGCTCGAAGAACTTTATCTCTCGCCTGAAAAGCTTGACGCAGTAAAACTCACCTGACTGTGACCCGGCACATCATTTGCTTTTTCAATCAGGCAGTCACACCAGAATCCATCAGGCGCGCGGCAGTTGAGGGCACACTGTGGCCGGTGTGACCGGCAGGGTGTGTTCTCAGGTCGTTGCAGCAATCTGCCTGAGCGCGGCCTGGCGGCTGTTGTTATTGAATTGTCAGTTCACTGAAGGAGCCTCATGCTTGTTCTGATGTCCCGTAAATGGTGGGCGCTGGCGCTGCGCGGCGTGGTCGGGGTGTTGTTCGGACTGGCCGCTTTTGTCTGGATCTTTCTGGTTGGCCTTAAGGCGGCCAGAACATTTTTTCAAGAAGAAGAATACTCCCCCTGGTACAGGCTACTGGGGTCTAGTTTGCTTTTTCTTTCTAGCGCCGGCCTGTTTGGGCTTATCAACTCTC
>CAYWDW010000046.1:1441-14094 GCA_964457105.1 uncultured Heliobacteriaceae bacterium | reverse complement strand
GGGGGGTATCCACCACCCCGGGGGGGTCGGCCCCCCCCCGCCCCAGGGCTTAACTCAATGCCATTGCCCTGAAGTCCGGCGAAATCCGGCCCGCACCGCTCCGGCATCAATTGTGAATCACGCCCGTGCTGCGGCCTGGGTTCGCGGCCTCACTCCGGCTTTGTGAAAAAGTCCGGCGGGGAACTTTTCGTGCGGCATGCAAACGCCAGCGAGGCTGACGAAATGTGCGCTGTCAGGGTGGTCCGCGATTCGGATTTTCCGCCCGACCCCTTTCTTGACAGGCCTCATGCGCGTGGCTATAGTGCCCGCTATGCCATATCCACAGACAAGCAGGCATTCACGCGCCGATCATTTGCGTGTGCGCAGCACGACCGTGCTGTCCGTGCGCAAGGACAATCACGTGGTCATTGCCGGTGACGGTCAGGTGACGATGGGCGACACGATCATGAAATCATCGGCCCGCAAGGTCCGGCGGCTTTACAACGACAAGGTCATTGCCGGTTTTGCCGGGGCGACGGCTGACGCCTTTGCGCTCTTTCAGCGTTTTGAATCGAAGCTCGAACAGTATCACGGGCAGCTCAATCGCGCGGCGGTTGAAATGGCCAAGGACTGGCGCACCGACAAAATGATGCGCAACCTTGAAGCCCTGCTGCTCGTTGCCGATGCACAGTCCACGCTGCTGATTTCGGGCAACGGCGATGTCATTGAACCTGATGACGGCATTGCCGCCATCGGCTCCGGCGGCCCGTATGCGCTGTCGGCGGCCCGCGCGCTGCTCAACCATACCGACCTGCCCGCCCGCCGGATCGCTGAAGAAGCGATGAACATCGCGGGCCGGATTTGCATTTACAGCAATCTGCACCTGGTCATTGAAGAAATCTGAAAGGCAGTGGTCAGTGGTCAGTGGTCAGCGGTTAGTGAAGAGTCAGCAGATTTCGCAACTCTTTCTCTTTCCACTGACCACCAGCCACTGACCACTGACCACTGTTCTTATGGTTATTTATCTTTCTGGTGAAATCGAAGATTCATTGAGTCTGGACGAACTGACGCCGCGTCAGATTGTGGCCGCACTCGACAAGCATGTGGTCGGACAGAATGCGGCGAAGCGCGCGGTCGCGGTCGCCTTGCGCAACCGGATTCGGCGACAGAAGCTGCCGCCGGACCTCGCGCAGGACGTGATGCCGAAAAACATCATCATGATCGGCTCAACCGGCGTCGGCAAAACTGAAATCGCCCGCCGTCTGGCGCGCTTGTCAGCCTCGCCGTTTCTGAAAGTCGAAGCCTCGAAGTTCACTGAAGTCGGTTATGTCGGGCGCGATGTGGAATCCATGATCCGCGATCTGGTCGAGATTGCGATTGAGATGGTGCGCGCCGAAAAGATCGAAGAGATTGCCGACAAGGCCGAAGGCAATGCCGAAGAGCGCATCCTGGACCTGCTGCTGCCGCCCTCGAAACAGCCGCTTGCTTTTGAAACCACGATAGATCAGCTCGAAGACACCGCCGCCGCGTCGCAGGAGACTTACACCCGGACGCGCGAAAAGCTGCGCAAGCAGTTGCGCGAAGGCCGCCTGGACGCGCGCATCGTTGAAATGGAAGTGCGCGAAAAGAGTTTTCCGTCCTTTGAGATTTACACCAACCAGGGCATCGAAGAGATGGACATCAATCTCAAGGATATGATGCCCGGCCTCTTCGGCGGTCGCACCAGGTCGCGCAAGATGCGCGTTGACGAAGCGCTGGAATACCTGATTCAGGAAGAAGAACAGAAACTCGTGGATATGGATCAGGTCTCGCGCGTCGCGCTTGAACGCATCGAATCGCACGGCATCATCTTCCTCGATGAAATTGACAAGATTGCCGGGCGCGAATCCGGGCACGGCCCGGACGTGTCGCGGGAAGGCGTGCAGCGCGACATTCTGCCGATTGTCGAAGGCACGACCGTCAACACCAAGTACGGCATGGTGCGCACCGATCACATTCTGTTCATCGCCGCCGGCGCCTTTCACGTTTCCAAACCATCCGACCTGATTCCCGAACTGCAGGGCCGCTTTCCGATCAGAGTTGAATTGCAGCCGCTGACGATTGACGATTTCAAGCGCATTCTGACCGAACCGAAAAATGCGCTGCTCAAACAATACTGCGCCCTGATGGAAACCGAAGGCGTCGCGCTTGAATTCACCGATGACGCCGTTGACGCGATGGCGAAGTTTGCCTTTCAGGTCAACGAAACGACCGAAGACATCGGCGCGCGCCGCCTGCAGACGATTCTGGAAAAGGTCCTCGACGAAATTTCCTTTGAAGGTTCAGACCTCAAGGAAAAGCGTCAGGTCATTGACGCCGCCTATGTCAATAAAATGCTCGCTGACATCGTCAAAAACGAAGACCTCAGTCGCTACATTCTGTAGCGCAGGGCACAAGGCAAAAGGCAAAAGGCAAAAGGCAAAAGTGAGGACACCGCGTCTGCTCCTTTTGTCTTTTGCCCTTTGCCTTTTGCCTTTTGCCTTCTCCCTTGCCGGCTGTGGCAAGGTCGGCGATCCGCTGCCGCCCTTTCCGCGCGCGCCGCTGACGGTGGAGTCGCTGACCGCCGTGCAGCAGGGCGACAAAATCATTCTCAGCTTTCCGCTCAACCGCACGCCGCGTTCGATTCTGCCCGCGCGCATTGAGGTTTACCGCCTGATCGAACCGGCCAGCAGCCCGCTCGCCCTGACCGAAGAAAACTTTGCATCGCGCGCGTCCCTCATCGCTTCGATTCCGGCAGGTCAGATTCCGGTCGGCACATCGAATATCACTTACACCGATGCGATTGATTTCAGGGATGCCGCCGGGCAGCCGCGCTATCGTTATGCCGTGCGCCTCATCAATCAGCAGGAACAGGCCGCCGGGTTGTCGAATTACGCCCTGGCCGAACCGCTGATCGAAATCGCCGCGCCGCCGACCGACCTGCAAACAAAGCTCAGCCAGACCGAACTTGAAATTACGTGGTCGCCGCCCGCCGCCAATCTGAACGGTTCGCAACCGGCGAATGTGGTTGGCTACAACATCTATCGTCGCAGCGGGCAGACCACGGTGAAGCTGAACGCGAAGCCCGTCACCGAACCGCGTTTCATTGACCGCACCTTTCAGTTCGACACGCGCTATGAATATTTCGTGCGCGCCCTGTCGCTGCCGGCTGAAAGCAAAGACCTCGCCGCCGCGCTTGAAAGCAACGCCAGCGTGCCCGTGACGATCACGCCAAAAGACACCTTCCCGCCCGCGCCGCCGGCCTCCATCACGATTGCGTCAATCAACGGCGTCGTCAGCCTGTTCTGGCCCGGCAACACCGAACCTGACACCGCCGGATACAATCTTTACCGCGCCGAGAGCGCCGACACGTCGCCGGGGCAGTGGGTGAAATTGAATCAGCAGTTGCACAAGCCAACCAGTTTTCGTGATGATCGCGTGCAGGTGGGCAAACAGTATTTCTACCAGTTGACGGCGGTGGACAATAACGGCAACGAAAGCGCGCGGTCGGCAGTGGTGTCAGAGGTGGTCAATCCTTGAGCACCCGGCGGCCAGAGATGAATCGAACCTGGCCCGAAGCCAGGATGTCTCAGGCAAATTCAAGGAAGTTCGGTGGCGCATAAAAGCCACGCTTGCGCAGTGGCTCTGGCGCTTCGGTCTCGCAAAGCTGGCGCAGGCGTTTCATGCCTGCCGCCGCCTTCAGCAGGTAAACTGGTTCTGGCAGGGGGCCGACCTCTTTGGTCCACAAGGGTGGGAGCTGATGCATCCGCAAGGCCAGCAATTCAATCAGCGACGCGGCAGCGGCCAGAAGACGCGCATCATCTGTTCGCGGCTTCGGGTACTGGCTCAGACTCGGCTGCTCGCGTAACAGATCCTGCGTGAGGCTGCGGAGCAATAAACTCTCACCTTCGAGCGCAGCAGCAGCGAGTTGTTCAAGCTTCACCATGAAGCGCCTCCCATAAATCTGCGAAAGCAAACTGTGCTTTCAATTCATTTCCCGGAATCAGATACGGTTCGACCTCCTGCCAGATTGCGGCGCGAGCGCCGGACATCGCCTGCAATAACCGGCGCGCATCAGCGATGTCAACGTCGTCGCGCCAGGCAGACAACTTCATGGCCAGAAGTTGTGCAGTGGCCGGGCTGCGGACTTCGATTCCGGGAGATGAAAACACAACAGGGCCGTCGCTGAGGCCAATCAGAAAACCTTTCGCCCCATCATTCAGCCAGTCATCCGGCCAGCCCTGTTCACCAGCGATGATCTGAGCCAGGTTACGCACTGTGCCGACCTCACGTGGTGCCAGAATAATGGCATCAACATCGCGGGTGGATTCTCGCGCTTCGTATACCAATACCATCAATGCGCCGCCCACCAGGACGAGTTCAATCCTGGAGCCGCGCGCTTCAGCCAGTTGCCCTAATCGCGCAAGCGCATCAATAATTTCCTGCCGGGTAAGGGTTGCCATCTGATTAGCCAGCCTGATCAGACCGAAGTATAAGACGGCGCTGGCTGTGCAGCAATCAACCTCGAAACCCCGATGACTCTGTCGTGGCTCCAGGCAGACTCTCACAGTTATCTTTGGAGAACGAGCGAAACACCGGCGTCTGCGGCTCATCCCTGCTGCATATTCCAGGGTGCCTTATTTGAAGCTCGCCAGCGCTGACTCTTCGTCTTCGTAAATTTCAAAGACGGTCAGCAGCTTAGTAATCATCAGCAGGTCTTTGATCTTTTTGGTGAGTTTGAGCAGCTTGAGCTGCCCCCCGGCGTTTTTGGTGGTGGTGAAGCGTGAGACGAGTTCACCGATGCCGGAACTGTCAACGTAAGTGACGGACTCAAGGTTGAGGATGATGCGATTGCGCCCGGCGGTGAGCAGGTTGCTGACGACATCGCGCAACTGCACGCTGCCTTCGCCAATGGTGATCTTGCCGATCAGATCGAGGACGGTCACGTCGCCGCCGGGATGGTTGATGACGCGTTCTCTAATTTCCAACTGCATCGCGGGTCTGGTCTCCTTCGTCCACAGGGCGCGGCACACGGCGCTTGATCATCGTGACCTGCATGCCGCCTTCGGGCCGCCGATTGTATTCAATCGAATCCATAAAAGTCCGCATATACAGAATCCCGCGGCCTGCCGGGTTGAGCAGGTTCTGCGGGTCGAGCGGGTCCGGCAGCGAAGCCGGATCAAAGCCTTCGCCCTGATCGCGCACGCGCACCTTCAATGCATCAGTGGCGATGGTGAAGCGCACGTCCACGGACTTGTGCGGATCGTATTTGTTCCCGTGTTCGATGGCATTGGCGACCGATTCACGCAAGGCCATGTTGATCCAGTAGCGAGTATCATCGTCGAACCCGATCAACTGCGTGACGGTATCAGTCACGTTCGTCACGAGATCAATATGTTCAAGCTTGCTGGCAATGGTAATCTCCACCACATTCTCGGCAAGCATCATACGCGGCAGCGTTCCTTTGACTGGTATGCTAAGATGACGGCGAATCGTAGTGATACGATCAACCTGTGGCCTGTATAACACTGCTTCAGGAATGCTGTCAATGGTCTGCATTTTGCAGCATTGCCGGGCAGTCTTACACCGGAAGGCACCAGAGCGATACGACCGCCGATAAAGGAAAGTTCACTGCTGACGGCACTGATTCGATTATGTCTGACTCTTACCCGGCTGAATCTTCTGCACCTGCTGCTCATTTCTCATCTTCTGTCATGCGCCTTGTTCCGGTGACAAAACTGCGCGGTGATTTCCAGTTACCTGGAGACAAATCCATCTCGCATCGCAGCGCCATGTTTGCGGCGCTCGGCGATGGCCGCAGTCGTCTGCGCAACTATTCATCGGCGCAGGATTGTCAGAACACACTCGACTGCCTGGCGGCGCTTGGCGTCCCGGTCCGCCGCACGGCTGAAGTCATCGAAGTCGAGGGCGTCGGGTTACACGGCCTGCGCCCTGCTGACCGACGGCTTGATGTCGGCAATTCGGGAACCACGATCAGACTGCTGTCAGGGCTGCTGGCCGGGCAGCCGTTCACCACTGAAATCAGCGGCGACAGCAGCATCGAACGCCGTCCGATGAAACGTGTCATTGCTCCGCTCTCGCTGATGGGCGCGCACATTGAAGCGCAGGGGCAGAACTTTGCGCCACTGCGCATCAGCGGCGGCAATTTGCACGGCATCGCATATCAGCCGCCGGTAGCGAGCGCGCAGGTCAAATCGTGTGTGCTGCTCGCCGGACTCTTCGCCGACGGCACAACCACTGTGATTGAGCCGGTGCCGACGCGCAACCACACTGAAATTATGCTGCGCGAATGTGGCGCGCAGTTGCACATCGAAGGCGAGCGGATTTCAATCAGTCAACAGCCGTCCCTGCACGCGCTCGGTGATTACACGGTGGCGGGCGATCTCTCATCGGCAGCGTTTTTCCTGGTGGCCGGGCTGATTGCGCCGGATGCTGAATTTCGGTTGCGGCAGATTGGCGCGAATCCGTCGCGCATTGCGCTCGTTGAGGTGCTGCGACAAATCGGCGGGCAGATTGAGCTTGAAAATGTGCGCACGGTGCATGGCGAGCCGGTCGTTGATTTCGCGGTGGCTTCGTCAGGGTTGCGCGGCGATCTGCATCTGAACGGCGCGGTCATTGCCAACCTGATTGATGAAATTCCGGTGCTCGCCGTCGCAGCCACGCAGATGGCCGGCACGCTGACGATTCACGACGCCCACGAATTGCGCGTCAAGGAAAGCGACCGCATCAGCGCGATTGTCACCAACCTGCGGCGGATGGGCGCTGAGGTTGAGGAGTTTGATGACGGCCTGCGGATCAGCGGCCCGCAACAATTGCGCGGCGCGCGGGTGGAATCTTACGGCGATCACCGCATTGCCATGGCCTTTGCTGTCGCGGGTCTCATCGCTGAAGGCGAAACTGAAATCGCCGGGGCCGAAGCAGCCTCGGTCTCGCTGCCGGAGTTTTATCAGTTGCTGGCGCAAAGCGGCGCCGTCCTCCAGGCTGAGTGAAGCGGCCACGCTCAAACATCATTCCCCCTGATGAAGATGACCGACACACCTGATCATCCGCCTGGCTCATCAGTCATGCACAGTCTTGATGCGCCGATCTTTCTGACCGGCTTTATGGGTTCGGGCAAATCCACTATTGGCGAGGCGCTCGCGGATCTGCTGGGACGCCCGTTCGTTGATCTCGACGCGCGCATCGAAGCCATTACCAATCGCTCGATTCCTGACATCATCGCGCGCGACGGCGAAGAAAGATTCCGCCAGATCGAAAGCGAAACGCTGCGCCGGACGGCCCGGACAAGCAACGCCATCATCGCCCTCGGCGGCGGCGCCATCACCCGTGAAGAAAACCGCCGCCTGATTCTCGACAAAGGCATTTCAATCTGGCTCGACGTGCCCTTTGACATCTGCTGGCAGCGGATTCAGCAGGATGAAAACGTGCGCCCGCTCGCGCCCGATGAAGCCACCGCCCGCCAGCGTTACACCGAACGCCAGCCGCTTTACCAGCAATCGCTCCTGCGCATCAGCGCCGCCGATCAGACGCCGGCTGAAGTCGCGGCTGAAATTCTGCGCCTGCTCGATTCAGTCGGTGAATAGCGACACCGCCTTAACAACCACGCCCAAACTGCTGGCGGCTTTCCCTGCCCTGCGCTTCGGAATCGAGACAGTAATTGAAAATCATTCTCTGGCGTAACGATGTTCGGAGTTCCAGCTTTAGCTGGTCTTTGAATTATCAGCAGACCAGCTAAAGCTGGAACTCCGAACATCGTCACCGAACATCGTCACGCTGATTCATGCAGGGTTTCGGCGCGGTTGGCCTTGAGCCAGGCCTGGCCAAACCTTCCGGCGCGCGCGCAGATGATGGCAGCGAACCGGGCCGCAGGTTCGCCGTTCACCGGATCAGACCACGTTGCGCGGCGTGCGTCCGGCAAGCGCCTCAAGCGCATTCTCAATCGCCGTCAGGGCCATTGCCAGCCGGGTTTCGCGCGTCGCGCTGCCGATGTGCGGCAGCAGGACGACGTTGTTCAGCGCCATCAGTTCAGGACTGATCTGCGGTTCGTGTTCGTAAACATCCAGCCCGGCCCCGGCAATCGTGCCCCGCTTCAGGGCTTCGACGAGCGCGGCTTCGTCAACCACTTCGCCGCGCGCGGTATTGATCAGAAAGGCCGTCGGTTTCATATGCGCCAGCGCCTCGCGGTCAATCAGATATTTCGTCGTGGCGGCCATCGGCACGTGCAGGCTGACGATGTCTGACTGTGCGAGCAGCTCATAAAAGCCTGCGCGGCGCACCGACAGCCCGTCCTGCAATGAAGCCGTCAGCCGCACACTGTCATTGATCAGGGCCGGCGAAGATGAAGTTCTGCCGCGCAGCGTGGCGCTGGTCGGATCATCACGAAAGGCAATCTCGTTGCGCCCGCAATATTGCACCATCAGGCCGAACCCGGTGGCTCTGCGGGCCACCGCGCGACCGATGCGGCCATAACCGACGATGCCGAGCGTCCGCCCGGTCAGCCCGAAGCCTGGAAAAAGATCAAAATCCCACGCCTTGAAATTCCCTGCCCTGACCCACGCATCAGCTTCGGCCACACGGCGCGTGACTGACAGAATCAGCGCCCAGGTCAGATCAGCCGTCGCATCGGTCAGCACGCCCGGCGTGTTGGTCACAAAAATTCCACGCTGCTGCGCGGTCGCCACGTCCACGTTGTTGTAACCGACCGCCACATTGGCAATTACTTTCAGCTTCGGCGCAGCGTCCATCAGTTCGCGGTCAATGCGGTCCGTCAGCAGGCAAATCAGCCCTTCGGCCCGGCTGACTCCGCGCAACAACGCTTCGCGCGCGAGCGTCGCCCGGTCGGTGCCGACTTCAAAATCGCACACCTCGCTGAGGCGGTCGAGCGCGGCATCGGGCAGCTTTCTGGTGACGAAAACGAATGGACGCATAGCTGCCGCAGATTTGAGGATTGCAGGCCGCAATTGTCAAGTCACCGGGCGGCAAAAACCTGCGCCGATCACCGCGCGCGCGACCGCGGTCGTTGTATAATCCGGCTCACGGTGAAACATCAGTCACACTTTATGACGCAACGGAAGTTACAGGAAAAGCTGCCCTGGATCGGGCGCATCATCTCGCTGATTGTGCTGATGAGCGTGATCGGCGCGGTGATTGTGTCATTCATCAAACGCAGCGGCAGCATCGTCAAACCGCCGCCGCCAGTCCGCATTGCCGGCCCCGGCAAAAATGTCGTGGCCGTCAGCGAGGGTTACGAATTCGTCAATCGTGAAGAGCGCATCAGACTGATTGCCGACAAGGACATCACTTATGACGATGGCCGTCACGAACTGGAAAATCTCAATCTCGTGAAGTACACGCCCGACCAGAAGGAAGAGGCCCGGATTCGGGCTGATCGCGGCGCTTATCAGCAGCAGACCGGCACGGTGACGTTCAGCGGCAACGTCATCGCCAGCCAGGCTGACGGGCTTGAAGTCAGATCAGAAGCGCTGACTTACAACCAGAACACCGGCGTCGGCAATACCGAAGCGGCAGTCAGTTTCAAATACCACGAACTCAGCGGCACGGCTGTCGGCGCTGTCGTTTTCAGCCGGGAAAAAACGCTGTCGCTGCTCAAGGACGCGCACCTGATCGTGGTGCCGGCAGCTCACGCAGGCGGCACTCCGGCTCGCCAGATGCCGGTTGAAATTCGCGGGCAGAAGGCGAACGTGGCTCAGCTTGACGGAGTGGCGCGCTTTGAAGGCGGAGCGACGATCACGCAGGGCAATCAAAGCGGACGCGCCGACACGATCACCGGCATTTTCACCAAACCGGTGCCGGGCAATCAGGCGCAGAAAACAACCCTGCAGCGCATCGAAGCGCGCGGCAACTCTGAGCTGAAATCGCAGGAGCCGGGAAAATTTTCCGAGCTTCAGGCCCGCGATATGGATTTCAATTTCGACGCAGAGCAGCGGCTGAAAGCTGCCGGAGCCTGGGGCGGCGCGCACGCCAGGTCGCTCGAAAAAGACGCGCCCCGCGAGGTCACGGCTGAAAAGATCGAAGCGCAGTACACGCCGACCGACAAGGGCAGCGAACTGACTTCGCTTCAGACGCAGGGTCGCACGGTGCTGAAGATCGCGCCATCGGAAGCCGGAGCCAGTGATCCGAAAGCCGCCGAGCGCGTGCTTGAAGCCGATAGCCTGCAGATGAGCTTTTATCCCGGCGGCAAAAATCTGTCGCACGCCGAAGCCACCGGCAACGCGCTGCTCACCATCACGCCGACCGTCGTCACGCCGACGGCTGAACGCCAGCGGCTGCGCGCGCCAAAATTCACGGCTGATTTTTTTGAAACCGGCAACCTGCTCAAAACCTTTGTGGCTGACAGCGGCACAGTGGCCGAATTTGAGCCGCTGCAACCGCTGTCAGACAAAGGTGGCAAGCGCGAGAAACGCACGCTGAGCGGCAAAAAGATGACCGCGAATTTCGAGCCGCAGACGCAGGATGTCTCAACCCTGCGCGTCGAAGGCGACGCCAGATTTGTCGAAGGCGAACGCCAGGCCACCGCCGCCAACGCCGTCTACACGGCCTCAAACGCGACGGTCGCGCTGCGCGGCAAGCCGCAGGTGTGGGATGCGACGCTGCGCGTCAGCGCCGATGAAATTGACGCCAACACCGACACGGACGAAAGCTTTGCGCGCGGGCGCGTGCGAACCACCTATTACAGCCGCGAATCAACGAACGGAGCGGCGCCTTTCAAAAAGCCGAAAGCGCCGGTCTTTATTGCCTCTGATCGCGCCCAGGTCAAACACCTGGAAGGCGCGGCGCGCTACGAAGGCAACGCGCGCGCGTGGCAGGATGACAATTTTGTGCGGGCCAGCACGATTGAACTCGACCGGAACGAAAAGACGATGGTGGCGACGGGGAGCGTCAATTCGGCGCTTTACACGATTGAACGTGAGATTGAACCGGCGGCTGACAAGGCCCCGAAGCGCCGGGAGGTCGTGCCGGTCTTTGCGACTTCTGAGCAGATGAATTATTCGGATGTGACGCGAGTCGTGAAGTACACCGGCAACGTCAGAATCAAACAGGGATCGGATCAGATTGAAGCGGCGATGGCGGAGATGAAAATCGGCGAAGAGAACAAACTTGAAAGCCTGACGGCGACCACCGGCGTGGTTCTGACACAGCCCTTCAGACGCGGCACGGGCGAGCAGGTTGAATACACCGCCGCAACGGATACGGCAATATTGACGGGCAATTTAGCGCGCATTGAGGATCGTGAGCGCGAGGCCGTCACGACAGGGGCAAAATTGACTTTGCATTTACGCGATGCTAGGATTCAGGCCGCTGATGAGGGAGGCTCAAGGCGCGTGAAGACCACTCACCGAATCCGCCAGCCGTAGTCTCAGGGAGCGGACTGACCGGCTCAGAGCAAGCCGGTGACAGAACGGCGAGAAAGGATCGGGAAGTGAATGACTGGTGCCATTGACAGCGGATCAGTTGACAAGGAAACATCAGGCGCGAGCCACTCTCAGGACTCTTCAGATCAGGATCAGCGCTGCGACCGGCTGGCGACTCAGGTCACGAACCTGAACACCGAAGTCAGCCGAGCGCTGAGAGCCGAGCATCTCCAGAAATCCTTTCGCGGTCGTCGCGTCGTCAATAATGTTTCCGTCATCGTTCGCCGGGGCGAAATCGTCGGACTGCTGGGCCCGAACGGGGCCGGCAAGACGACGACGTTTCACATGATTGTCGGGCTTGAAAAGCCTGACACCGGCCAGGTGCTGCTCGGCGATCAGGACATCACCTGGATGCCGCTGTGGCGGCGCGCGCGCAACGGCATCAGCTATCTGCCGCAGGAAGCTTCGATCTTTCGCAAGCTGACCGTCGAGCAGAACATCATGGCGATTCTGGAAACGCTGAAGCTGTCGCGGCACGAACGCCACGAACGCCTGGAGCAGTTGATTGAAGAGTTCAGGCTGGGCGAAGTCAGACGCACCAGGGGCCTGTCGCTGTCAGGCGGCGAACGGCGACGGACTGAAATTGCGCGGTGTCTGACGATTGAACCTGAATTCATTCTGCTGGATGAACCCTTCGCCGGGATTGACCCGCTGGCGATTGACGATCTTCAGCGGATCGTGCTGAGGCTGCGGGATCGGGGCATCGGAGTGCTGATGACGGATCACAATGTGCGCGAGGCGCTGGAAATTACCAATCGGGCTTATATCATCAACGAAGGGCAGCTTTTTCGCACCGGCACGCCACACGAACTGGCGCACGATCCGGAGGTCAGGAAAGTTTATCTGGGCGAAAGATTCCGGTTGTGAATCAATCGTTCGCTGCTATTATGCCAGTGCGGCTCCCCTGGTGCGCGGCAGCGCTTATTCGCAGGTTTTATCAATTTAGTTTAGTCAGGCAGTTATCGAGCTATGTCCGTCAAACCGACACTTTCCACTCAGCTTTCACAGCGTCTCGTGCTGACGCCACAGCTTCGGCAGCGCATCGAGATGCTGCAAATGACGAAACTTGAGTTGAACGAGTTGGTCACGCAGCAGCTTCAGGAAAATCCGGTTCTCGAAGAAGTGCCGCCCGAAGAGATCACCGTGACGCCGGCACCACAGTCCGACCTCGAAGGTTTTGGCGAAGCGCAGTTCGTCAGCGGC
>CAYWDW010000046.1:0-1431 GCA_964457105.1 uncultured Heliobacteriaceae bacterium | reverse complement strand
CCTGCCTGCGGCGTTTCTAATCCGGCGCGAAGTGTTACTATGTGGCGGGTCTGAAATCACACGAAACCGGAGCAGTTCGTCAGCGGCAACACCAGCAACACATCTGATTACGGCCTCGTCAACGGCAGCGCCAGCGCCAGCGATGTGAACCAGGCTGAAGCGGGCGGCAGCGATTACACCGCCACCGACAATTTCGACAACTTCAGCGCCCCCCAGGAAACCACGTCCGACAACTACGAGACAACGGGCGAAAGCGAATCCCGCGAACGGGACCCCTTCGAGGAAATTGATTTCGGCTCCACCTTTGAAGAATACCTTGATCCGGGTTATCGCACCCGCGAAACCGAGGTCAGGGAGACGCCTTCCTTCGAGCAGTTTCTGTCTTCCGAACAGACGCTTTACGAATACCTGCTCTGGCAGTTGAATCTGTCAGCCGCTGCACCGGAAGTGCGCGAGGCGGCAGAGACCATCATCGGCAACCTGGATGATGACGGCATGCTGGTCGGCACGACGCTTGAAGAAATCGCGCAGATCGGCCCCTGGAGCCTTGAAACCGTCACCACCGCCCTCGAACTGATTCAGCAGATGGATCCGACCGGCGTCGGTTCGCGTTCATTACAGGAATCGCTGCTGATTCAGTTGCGCGCGCACGGCGGCGGCGACCGTCTCGCGGCCTGCCTGATCAGCGAGCATTTCCACAAGCTCCAGAATCACAAGCTGCCCGAACTGGCCAGAGAGCTGGGCATTTCAGTCGAAGACCTCGTCAATGAAGTCAAACTGATTCGCCAGCTTGACCCGCATCCGGGCCGCAAGTATGCGCCGCGCGACGCGCACTACATTGAACCGGAGGTCTACATCGAGAAGATGGAGGATGAATACTTCATCCGCTTCAACGATGACGGCCTGCCGCAACTGCGCATCAACACGCAATACCGCCGCATGATGGAAAACAAGGAGACGGCCAAGGAGGCGCGCGATTTCATCAAGGATCGCTTTCGTTCGGCGGTGGACCTGCTCAAGAATATCGAGCATCGCAAACAGACGATCTATCGCGTCTGCGAGCGCATTGTCGAACGCCAGCGCGACTTTCTCGACAAGGGCGTGGAATATCTCAAGCCGATGATGCTCAAGGATATTTCTGAAGACATCGGCATGCACCTGTCCACGATTTCGCGCGTCGTCAACGGCAAATATGCCCATACCCCGCAGGGCGTCATTGAGCTGCGGCGCTTCTTTACCGAAGGCATGGTCAATGACGAAGGCGAGGAAGTCTCAACCCGTATCATCAAGCTCAAGATCAAAAAGATGATCGAGGCCGAAGAACCTCGCACCCCGCTGACGGATGACGAAATTGCGGCCCGGCTCGCTGCCGAAGGGCAAAAGCTGTCGCGCCGCACGGTCGCCAAATATCGCGATCAGATGAGAATTCCC
>CAYWDW010000045.1:0-14101 GCA_964457105.1 uncultured Heliobacteriaceae bacterium | reverse complement strand
CACTGCCTCCTGAATCACCGGCCACTCTGCCGCCTGCGGCGAGATCATTTCAAAGTGCGCCGCCTTATCCAGCACAGTCAGTTTCACTTTGTCGCCTTTCTTTTTCGCAGCGGCTTCGTAACTGCTTCCCTGCTCGAGCGGCACGATGCGGTCGCGCGCGCCGTTGATGAGGTGCTGCGGGAGGCCGAGCGGCAGCAGTTCAATCGGTGAGGTCTGCTGATAACGCGCGGGCACTTCTTCGGGCGTGCCGCCGAGCAGTTTCGTAATTGCGCCGCCGCAGCCGGGAGCAAACTTTGCCAGGTCGGTGACTCCGGCGAGTGAAATCACGCCCTGCAAAGGCAGCGGATTTGCCGCATAAAGTTCGCTCGTCTTTGGCAGCTTCCTGCGCGCGGCGAGCCACAATGCCAGATGGCCTCCGGCGGAATGACCGATGACGATGACGCGGCTCAGGTCGAGCGGATACTTTTTCGCCAGTTCGCGCACGTAATCAGCGCCCTGCGCCACATCCTGAAAAGCGCCGGGCCAGCCGCCGCCCGGACTGCCGACGCGCCTGTATTCAAGGCTCCAGGTCGCCACGCCTGCTTTGGTCAGCGCGTCACAGAAAGCTGACAGATGTTCGAGGTTGTATTCAGCGAGCCAGCAGCCGCCGTGAATGACGATCACGACCGGATGCAGCCCTTTACCCGCAGGCAGGCGCAGATCACCAAATTGCAACGGGTCTTTGCCATACGCGATGCGCGCATCGGCTTTCGGTTTCGGCAGCCTGTCAATGTCACCGAACCGCAGGTTCTGCGCGCAGGCGGGCAGCGCAGCGAGCAGCAGCGCCGATAACGCGGCGCTGAGACCTGTAAGAATCGAATGCTTCATCACTGCGTTCTCACCGGCAGCAGCATGTGCGAAGGATATTTCTTCGATCTGAACACGCGCTGAGTCGCCGGGATGAAATCTGAGGCCTGCGCCTTGAAGATGTTCTCGACATATTTCTGCGGGTTGCGGTCATAGAGCGGGAACCAGGTGCTTTGCACCTGCACCATGATCCGGTGGCCCTGTTTGAAGGTGTGATCGGCCCAGCGCAGGTCGCATTTGTACTCGTTCACTTCGTTCGGTTTGACGGGTTCGGGTTTCTCAAAGCTTTTGCGATAACGCCCGCGCAGAATTTCGCTCGCCACCATCAGTTGATAGCCGCCCATCGTGCGGTCTTTGGGCCACTCTTCGGGGTAAACGTCAATCAGCTTCACGATCCAGTCGCTGTCGGTGCCGCTCGTTGAGGCGAACAGATCAGCGATGATCTGACCTGACACGGTGATGTCTTCACTGAGTACTTCGGTTTCCCAGCTCAGCACGTCCGGGCGGTTTTGCACGAAACGCTGATCCATCGTCAGCCAGATGCCCCAGGTCGAACCCTGGCTGTAAGTCGCCTGCACCGGGCGCGGGCGATAAGGCACCGGATGTTTCGGGTCGGAAACGTAACTGTCGTTTTCATCGGCGCCGTCTTTTGTCGGCGCGTCGAATGACAAGCGCCCGTCGCTGTGAAAATAGAGTTGGCGCGGCGTGTAATGCTGCTTCGGCGGCCACGCTTCATAGGTCTTCCATTCGTTGCTGCCGGTTTCAAAGCTGGTGACTTCGGGCAGACTGAGCGCGCCTTTGCCCTTGAGGTAGTAAGCGAAAAACGGAGCCTGCAGTTTTTCGCGGAAGTATTTGCCCGTGTCGCTGTCAAAGGTGATGCGGCCCAGGCGGTCGCCTTTGCCGCCCCAGCCGCCGTGATTCCACGGGCCGACGACCAGGTAATTCAGGTGCTGCGTGTCGTTCTTTTCAAAGGCCAGATAGGTTTTGACCGCGCCGTAAAAATCTTCCTGATCCCACCAGCCAGCCACGTTCAGTGTCGGCACCGTCGGTTTGCCCGCGATGACATCGAGCGCCTTGCGCTGCCAGTACCGATCCCACGTCGGATGGGCGATGAAGTTCTGCCACGTTGGCAGCTTGCCCTGAAAGTATTTTTCATTCGCGTTCGAGAGCGGGCCGAGTTTCAGATACCAGTCATAAGTGTCGTAACGGTCATGTTTGAAGGCCGCGCCGCCCTTCGAGGTTTCAAGACTGTAGACGTATTCAAAGCCATAGGTCAGCCGGAACGCGCCGTTGTGAAAGAAATCATCGCCCATCCACGTGTCGCCCATCGCGGCCTGCGGCGAAGCGGCTTTCATCGCCGGGTGCGGGTCCAGCACGCCCATCACCGAGGTCCAGCCCGGATATGAGACGCCAAAGATGCCGGCGCGCCCGTTGTTGTGCGGCACGTTTTTGAGCAGCCAGTCAATCGTGTCGTAAGTGTCGGTGGTTTCATCAATCGCTTTCGGGTCGCTGCGGTTTTCGCGCAGCGGACGATTCATCACAAACTCGCCTTCTGATTTGTAGCGCCCGCGAATGTCCTGAAAGACGAAGACGTAACCATCGGCCACGAGTTCAGCGTATGCGGCATTGACGTTTTTCGAGTTACGCCCGTCAACGCCGTAAGGCGTGCGCTGCATCAGCAGCGGCAGCGGTTCGGTCATCTGTGCCGGCGCCAGAATCACCGTGTGCAGCTTCACGCCGTCGCGCATCGGAATCATCACTTCGGTTCTGGTGAAAGTGACTTCGCCGGGTTTCGTTTCCTGCGCGGCCTGCGCCGCCACAACCGCCGGATAAAACGAAAGGCTGGCCGCCAGCAGCAGCCACAGGAGCAGCATATTTCGAGATTGACGAGGCATGTTTCTTCCTTTGAAGTAGTTGTTTTGTGAGTCACCCGCTTGCTGACGCGCGCGGTACTTTACCGATGATGTAGTTGTTTTCTGAGTTACCCGCCTGCTGACCCGGGACTGTTCCGATCAGATCATTTCGGAATCACCGAAGGAATCAGGTAAGCGTAAATCATGACGATGAGGCCAACGATGGTGGCCAGCACGATACTGTGTTTGAAAACGGCCTTGAAGATCGCCGCTTCGTTGCCTGTTTGCTGCGTGGCCGCGCTGGAAACGACGATGGATTGCGCATCAATCATCTTGCCCATGACGCCGCCCGCTGAATTGGCCGCGCCCATCAGAATCGGGCTTAAATTCAACTGCTCGGCAGTGATTTTCTGCAAATTGCCAAAGAGCGCATTCGATCCGGCATCGGTGCCGGTCAGCGCCACGCCGAGCCAGCCGAGCAGCGTGCCGAAGAACGGAAACAGCCAGCCCGTCCCGGTCAGGCTCAGCCCCATCACTGTGTCCATTCCGGCATAGCGCGTGACATAGGCCAGCCCGACCATAAAACTGATCGCCAGTAATGACGGGATCAGTTGTTTGAGCGTCAGGGCAAACAGCCGCAGCGCCTTGCCGAGCGACATCCCGGCCAGCAGCGCCGCAATGATGCCGCCAACAAACACCGCCGTGCCGGGAATGCCGATGAAATTGAAATCAGCGATGGCCTCCTCAGGCTTCGGCGTCGGAGCGATGGGCGGCATCTTCAGCACGGCGTTGTGCAGCACCGGCATTTCGTGCGCGAGCGATTTGAAGGTCAGATATTTTTTGACCGCCGGCAGCCCGGTCACAAAGATCAGCACGGAAGCGAGAATAAACGGCGACCAGCCTTTCAGCACTTCAACTGTGGTGTGCCGTTTCGTCAGCGCAGGCAGTTCGCCGCCGACCGGCATCACCTCTTTCGGCTTCCAGAATTTCAGAAACGCGACCATCACCAGCAGTGAAAAGATCGCTGACACGACATCAACCAGCCCCGATTCCTGATAGTTCGACCAGTAAAACTGCATCGCGGCAAACGACAGCCCGCTGACGAGCAGCGCGGGCCAGACCTGCACGGTCTCCTTCCAGCCGACCATGCTGCGCACGAGCCACAGCGGCAGAATCAGCGAGACCGGCGGCAGAATGCGCCCGGCCATCGCGCTGAACTGCGCTTCGGGCAGCCCCGTCACTCCGGCCAGCACGCGAATCGGATTGCCCACCCCGCCCCACGCGACCGGCGCCGTGTTGGCCACCAGGCACAGCGTCGCCGCCTGAAACGGCTCGAAGCCCAGCCCGATCAGAAACGCGCCGGCAATGGCGACCGGCGCGCCGCCGCCACCCGTGCCTTCGAGAAACGCGCCAAAGCAGAACGCAATCAGCACCAGTTGCAGCCGCTTGTCTGACGACAGCCCGGCAATCGAATCCTTCATCACCTGAAACTGCTGCGTCTCACAGGCCACGTTATAAAGAAAGATCGAAGCCACGATGATCCACGCAATGCGAATCATCCCGAAAATAAAGCCGTGTACGCCCGCCGCCGCCACCAGCAGCGCCGGCATGCGAAAGACCACGAGCGCCACCAGCACGGCCATCAGCAGGCCGCACAGGGCCGACACCCAGACGCGCTTTTTCAACACGACCAGCACAAAAAACAGCGTCAGCACCGGCAGCGCCGAGATCAGTGTCGAAAGAATCTGATTGTGCAGCGGATCGTAATTCTGAGGCCAGGTCATAGGTCCATCCAGGATGTGGGATTGCAGATTGCAGCTTCAGGAGGCGATGCGCGTGGACTGATGCGCGACCATCTGCCAGCGCCTGCCCTGCCTGATGTAAACGTGCAGCAGCCGGAGGGTGAGGCTGACAGGTTGTCCCCGGTTGAGCAGTTTGATGTCAGCCCGGCAGGTGACGAGGGCCGTCTGCCCGTAAATGCTGACTTTGATCTCATCGCGGTCCACTGACTGATACTTTGTGGCGCCCGCTTTGAGGCTGGCGAGGTAAGAGGTTTTGGTGTCCACCACGCCGCTTGAGTGCGTGTAGCTCAGGTCATTGTGATAAATCCGTTCGAGCGCCGCCGTGTCCACGGTGGTGAGCGCCGCGCCCCATTGCTGTTCAAGTTTCAGTACCTGCTTTTCATCAGCAGTCTGAGCTGTCGCCACGACGGTCAGCGCGAGCGCACAAATGATGATTGTCAGAACGTGCTTCATCAGGTTCTCCGCAAGATGGCTCATTGGATCAGTGTCAGCGCACGGTGACAGCCTCTGTCAGGCCGTCGCCGCTGAGGCGGCGGCGACCAGCAACTGACCAGGTTTCAGCCGATAAAACGTGCGCTGTGATAACCGGAAGACGATAACCGGAAGATGAAGATGCAATCTCACGGGCGAGCATAGCGAAAGCCGGACTGATCGCGCAAGCGTTCAGCGCGCATCGGGTGTCCGGTGGCGCAAACGAAAGGCCGCGCCGGTTGTGCGTGCCATCAGGCGCATCGGCGTTTCAAATCGCTTTTCTTTTATGAAACAATCAGGCAGCGGAGAAAGACATGAAAATAATTCCTGACGGAATCGTGCGCGTCCTCGTCGGCACAGCCCTGATGGCGCTGCTCGCGCAGCCCTGTGCGGCGGGCAGTTCGCAGGTGTCGCCGCCGGGCAGCCGCGCGCAGCGTCCGGCGATTCGCTGCTTTGATGTGACGATCTATTACCGCCCGCCGGTCGAGCGCCTGGATCTCTGGGACTGGGGACACATTCTGCTTTACGTCAGAGACGACGCGACCGGCGAATCGGCCTACTTTGATTATTACCCGGAGGGCGATTACTCAGTGCTGGGCGCGGTGGATCAGGCCCGGATTGATGCGCACGCGAGCCTGACCATCGAAACCACAGCGGCGCAGGAGCGCGCGATTCTGGAAGGCATTAAGAAAATGCAGCAGAAACTGCCTGACTGGAAGCTGCGTCTCATCGCGGTCCTCTTTCTGGGCCGCAGCTCAACCTGTGTCAGTCGTTCGCAGGAACTGCTGCAACGCGGCGGCATCAGTCTGAAAGGACGCGATCCGCGTGAGATGTGGGCCGATGCGTGGCGGAAATACAGCAATGAATCCCTGACCTGGAAAGAGAGTCCGGGCAGCCGGAAGAGCCGCTATCAGCCCGGCCCCGGCGCTGACCGCCCGCAGATCGGCTTTGAATATGGCCGCGACCCGCACGGGCAGGCGCGCCGTGTGGATCCCAAAGCCATCAACAATCAGACGATGTATTTCAAAAACGGCAGGCGCGTCAAATAGGGACCATCTTGCTTAAAAGACCTGACCGGCAGATACTGTCGCCGCTGGGACAGGACTTTTCTTTACCGCGCTGTAATCGCGCCCACACAAACATCATCCAGGCAATCAACGGAGGCTCATCTATGAACCGCACGTGTTCACTTCGGCTGCGCCGCCTCGGCGTGCATCTGGCGCTGGCTGGTCTGACGTTCTCAGTCAGCTTCAGCCCGGCGTTCGCTCAGAGCGCGAAAACAAAGACCAAAGCCGCACCGGCACAATCGTCTCAATCGGCGGCTCAGCCGGTTGACCGCGAATACACCGATTCAATCCTTAAGAACACGACCGAGAAATTCTTTCTCACGGAACTGGTGGATCATCTGCCGGCTTCAGACAAAGTGCCGACGCCTGCGAAGGTGCTGGGCTATCCCGTCGGCACGCCGAACAAACTGACCTACACCAAAGATCAGTACCGTTATTACCGCGAACTGGAAAAGGCCACGCCGCGCGTGAAGGTCTTCACCGCGCCCGAAAAAAGCGAACTGGGCCGCGAGCAACTGCTCGTCGTGGTCGGCGATGAATCGAGCGTGGCGAATCTGGCGAAATATAAAGACATCACCGCAAAGCTCGGCGATCCGCGCCGGATCAACGACGCCGAGGCGCAGAGGCTGATCGGCGAAGGCAAGGCGATTTACTGGGCTTCGGGTTCGATTCACTCGCCCGAAACCGGCAGCCCTGAAATGCTGATGGAGATGGCCTATCGCCTGGCCGTCGAAGAAACGCCGTTCATTCAGGCGATTCGCAAAAACGTGATCGTGCTGATCACGCCAACACTCGAAGTGGACGGGCGCGATATGATGGTGGACCTGTACAACTGGCGCAAGGCGAACGAAGGCAAACGCGCGCCGAGCCTGCTGTACTGGGGCAAATACGTCGCGCACGACAACAACCGCGATTCGATGAGCATGGCGCTCGTGCTGACGCGCAATCAGATGTCAACGTTTCTGGATTATCACCCGACCGTGCTGCACGACCTGCACGAATCGGTGCCGTTCCTTTACACCTCGACCGGCACCGGCCCCTACAATGCGTGGCTCGATCCGATGGTCGTCAATGAATGGCAGATGCTCGCTTACCACGAAATTGACGAGATGACCAAACGCGGCGTGCCCGGCGTGTGGACGCACGGGTTTTATGACGGCTGGGCGCCGAACTATATGTTTTATGTGGCGAACGGTCACAACTCGATTGGCCGCTTTTATGAAACCTTCGGCAATGGCGGCGCCGACACGCAGGAGCGCACCGTCGGGGCGCAGTCCAACCGCGACTGGTTCCGCCCGAATCCGCCGCTGCCGCGCGTGAAATGGTCGCTGCGCAACAACGTCAACATGCAGCAGAGCGCGATTCTGTTTGCGATGAATTACGTGTCAGCGAACAAGGACAAGTTCCTCAACAACTTTTACCTCAAGAGCAAACGCTCGGTCGCCAAAGCCCGGACTGAAGGCCCGGCGGCTTACGTCATTCCCGGCACTGACCCGCGCCCGAACGAGGCCGCCGACCTCGTCAATCTGTTGAAGCTGCAGGGTTGCGAAGTTCACCGCGCCGACCGCGAAATTGAAACGAAGGATGGCAAATTCCCGGCGGGCAGTTATGTCGTGCGCATGGATCAGCCCTATTCGCGCATGGCCGACATGCTGCTCGACACGCAGTATTACAACGTCAACGACCCGCGCCCGTATGACGACACGGGCTGGACGCTCGGCCCGCTGCGCAATGTCAAAACCGTGCGCGTCAAAGACACCGCCGTGCTTGATGCGCCGATGACGCTCACAAGCGGCATGGCGAAAGTCATGGGCAAAGTGACCGGCTCAGGCACCGCCGGCTGGGTCATCAATCACAACGCTGAAAGCGCGCTCGCGCAGCTTCGTTTCCGTTTGAAGGATGTGCAGATGCTCGCCGCCGAAGAGGCTTTCAAAATGGGCGAGCGCAGCTTCAATGCCGGCTCGTTCATCATCAAAGCCGAAGGCAATTCATCCGAGACGGCCTCGCGCCTGGCCAGGGAAGCGACTGAACTGGGCATCACCGTCAACGCCGTGGACAAGCTGCCCGAAGTGGCGACGCACCCGCTCGCCGTGCCGCGCATTGCGCTCGTGCATACGTGGACGAACACGCAGAACGAAGGCTGGTATCGCATCGAATTCGACCGCCTGGGCATTCCCTACAGCTACATTTCAGATCACGTCATTCGGGACACGCCGAATCTGCGTGACCGGTTTGACGTCATCATCTGGGGGCCGGTCGGCGGTTCGGCGCAGGCCATCGTGCGCGGCATCCCGAAACGCAGCGACACCGAAGCGCCGATTCCGTGGCAGCAGTCCGAGCTGACGCCGAATATGGGTCAGGCGCCCGACACAACCGCCGACATTCGCGGCGGCATGGGCATCACGGGCGTGGCCAATTTACAGAAGTTCATCGAAGCGGGCGGGCTGTTTGTGACGATTGGCAACAACGCTTCAATTCCGATTGATTTCGGCATCACCGAAGGCATTTCGATTCAGGAGTCGCGGCAGTTGCAGGCGCGCGGGTCTGTATTCAATGCCACCTTCGCTGATCGCAAAAGCCCGATTGCCTACGGCTACGATGAAAAGCTCGCGATCTATTTCAACCAGGCGCCGCTGTTTCAGGCAGGCGGGCCGGGCGGTGGTGGCGGCTTCAATCCATTCGGTCAGCAGCAGGGACGACCGAGCGGGCGCGGCGGAGTCAATGACCCTGACATTCCGCAGGGTCGGCCTCCGGTCGTGATGCCGCCCGCGCAACCGGGTGAAGACGGCATCCCGGCTGAGTTCCGCGAAATTATGGCGAGTCAGATGCCGCCATTGAACATGCGCCCGCGCATCGTGCTGCGCTTTGCGGCGGAAAAAGACCTGCTCGTCAGCGGCATGCTTGCGGGCGGCTCAGAACTGGCCAACCGTCCGGCCATCATTGATCTTCCGGTCGGCAAAGGCCACGTCGTGATGTTCGCCAACAACCCGATGTGGCGGCATCAGACGCACGGCAGCTTCTCGCTGCTTTTCAACGCCGCGCTCAATTACGATCACCTGAGCGCCGGACGCACGCCCCCGCGCCGCAACAGCGCCATGCCCGCCGGGCAGAATTGAGCAGGCGGTAGTCGGAATTCGGAATTCGGAAGGGGAACGGTAGAAGCTGGAGAGGCTTGATGTATTCGTGAAGTGCGGATGACAAGTAAGCGCAGAAGCCGGGTATCTGCCTTGCTGCTTCTTCTGACTACCGACTACCGACTACCGAATTCCGACAATCCTCACAGATACTTGATGAACATCAGTTCGTTGCATTTCTCGTTGTAAACCAGTTCATCCACCATCTGACTGGTCAGCAGGATGCCGAAGCCTCCGGCGCGCAGGCCGAGTTCCTCGCGCACGAGCATGTGATGGGCCGGGTTGCCGTCGGGGTTATTGATCGCGGCGTGTGCGAGGTGCGCCGGGTCGAAGCCTTCGCCGGGATCCTTGATGCGGTAGATGATCGCTCGTTTCAGGCGCGCGTAGCTGACGGTGACGAAGCGTGACGGGTCGAGTTTGCCGCCGTGTTCGATGGCATTGTTGAGCATTTCGCGGAAGGCGTAAGAGACCGATTCGCGCACCTCCTGCGGCAGGTCGGACTTGAGCTGCTTCATCAGCTTTTGCAGCATCGGCACGGCGTCAAGCGCGCAGGGGATGCGCAGTTCAATCCATTCCGGGCGGGCTGAGATGACTTCGATGCGGGCGGTTTCGCAGGCGGTGAGCGCTTTGCTGACGGCGGCTCGCAGTTCGGCAATCGTGAAGGGCTTGAGCAGAAAGTCGCAGACCTGTTCACGCAGGGCGCTGATGACGGCTTCGGGCGTGCCGTTGGCGGTAATCATCATGCACTTGAGCGCCGGGTGATCGTGGCGCAGCCGGGCCAGGAATTCCGCGCCGTTCATTTCCGGCATGATGAAATCGCTGATGACCAGATCGAAAGTTCCCTGCCCAAGCAGTGCCAGTCCGGCCACGCCGTTGGGCGCGTGTTGCAGCGTGTGACCTTCTCTGGTCAGCGCCGCATCAATCAGATCGTGCATCAGTGGATCGTCGTCTACCAGAAGAATGCTGCTCATCATTCGCCTCCCTGAAGACCGGCGTCCTGTGTGACGTGCCGATGTGCCAGAGACATTCCGGGCAGGTAAGGGCAACCTGTGCTGCCTGTTGCAATGCCGCTATTATGCCGCCGGGATGCGCACTTCGCCAGCCACACGCCGCAATCAGCCCTGGCCCTTTGCGTTTTTGCGACGCTTCAGCGTAAATTAGCCCGGCAACTGTGAAGAATGCGCCCGTAGCTCAGTTGGATAGAGCATCTGCCTTCACACGGGAGCCTGTGCTGAGAACAAGTAATCTGCACAGTGGAGGGTGCTGTATCGGTGAATCTCTAAAGAAGCTTCACGGCTTCCATGACAACACCGAGGGAACCCTGTGAAAATCGCCTCTTTCAATGATGTGGTGTAATAGATATTGAAATTGAAATGTCCAAACATCACACCAAAGACAAGGGCGATCTGGGAGTGGCGAAAGCTTACTGTGATTTGGCTGGGAAGGGATATATGGTTTTGTTTCCTTCCACCGAACATGCCCCATTTGATCTGGTCGCTTACGATGGCAACAGATTTGTAAGAATACAGGTCAAATACAGGAGCGCCGTCAAAGGATGCCTGCAAGTTAATCTGATCAACTGGTGGGCAGACAAAAACGGATCTCATGGTAAGCGGATTGACAAGCGTCAGGTTGATGTTTTCTGTGTTTATTGTCCTGAAACGGACAAGTGTTATTACTTCAATGCAGAAGATGTCAATGTTTCTCTAACACTCAGGATAACCGCTCCCGGAAATAATCAGTCAAAGAACATCAGGTTCGCAGATGATTACACAGGGACACCGTAGAGGCCATACGCACCCAGGCTGAAATGCCTAAGATATGGTCCAGACCACAACCCGGTAACGGGGCCAGGGAAATCTGGAGTGGTAAGCTAAGCAGAGGGTCGCAGGTTCGAGTCCTGCCGGGCGTATCAGCAACAGCGTCGGAGCCTGTCAGCAGGCTCCGACGCTGTTGGCGCCGTAAACCATCACATCAGCTTTTCATCTCTTTCCTGAGTCAACAGCGGGCACCCGGACCATGCGATACATCATTCACGGCGCAGGGGCAATTGGCGGATTGATCGGCGGGCGGCTGGCTGCCGGTGGCGCTCAAGTGTTGCTGATTGCGCGGCAGGCGATGGCCGACGCCGTCAATGCGCGCGGCCTTGTGATTCGCAGCCGCGACGGTGAACAGCAGATCAGTGGCCTCGCTGCCGTCACTGATCCGCGTCAGATTACGCCACGTGAGGATGATGTCATTCTGCTGACGGTGAAATCGCGGCAGACCGCCGCCTCAGTCCAGGCGCTGCACGAAGTCTTCGGCCAGGAGACGCCGATTTTCTGCGTGCAGAACGGAGTGCGCAACGAAGAGGTCGCAGCGGCGCGCTTTCGTCGCGTGTACGGCGTGATGGTTGATGTCAGCGCGACGCTGCTTGAACCCGGTGTGATTGCCTTTACCAGGGCGAGTTCGCTGGCGATGGGTTGCTATCCGCGGGGCCGCGATGAACTGCTGCAACAGGTGGCCGCCGACTTTGACCGCGCCGTTTTCAAAACGACTACGCACGATCACATCATGGCGATCAAATGGGCCAAGCTGCTGCTCAATCTGAACAACGCCACGCATGCGATTTGTGATTATTACGTGCAGCTTTCGCACGTCCTGCCGCCGGTCGCGCAGTTTATGGCCGATGTGATTGAAGAAGGATTGCGCGTGCTGGAGGTGGCGGGCATTTCCGTTGAAGAAAAAAACAATCCGTTCGATGTCAAAGCCTACCTGAACAGGCTGCGTAACCTGACCGCAGATGAAGCGGCGATTCGCGCGGCCCGCAGCCTGCCGCCTGATTTACGGACCTACCCTTCGACCTGGGCCGACCTGAAACATCAGCGCGGCGAAACTGAAGCCGGGTATTTCAACGGTGAAATCATCCTGCTCGGCGAAAAACACGGCATCTTCACGCCGTTCAATTCCACCCTTTTCACCATCGTCGAAACGATGGCCCTGCAGCATCAGCCGCCAGGCCGTTACACGATTGAAGAACTCGCGGAACTGGTCGAACAGGAACGCCGCGAACTCTACCACGCCCACAGCGAAACGCTGCCGCAGTGAATCTGAAGCCGGAGACGACTTTCCCTGCCCCTTTTCACCCCGTCACTTCTTCTCTGGTCTTTTGACCATTGTGACTTCGTTGCCGGATTCGTTGTACCTGACTTCGTCCATGATGTGCTGGATCAGGAGTACTCCGCGCCCGGAGTTTTTGAAAAGATTGGCGGGATCGAGCGGGTCGGGAATGGCCTGCGGATTGAAGCCCCGGCCTTCATCGCGAATGGTGAAGCGGGCTTCGTCGGCAGAAAGCTCGACGCGGATGTGAACTTTCTTTGACGGGTTGTTCTGATTGCCGTGTTTGATGGCGTTGCTGAGCGCTTCGTCAAGCGCGACAAAGGTATTGGAACTCGTCGGGCTGATGATGCCGTGCCGGGCCGTGCGTTCGACCAGGTATGACAGCACGCCGTCCAGGTAATTCACATCGCTCGGCAGTTCGATTTCGATGATTTCGCGCGTGCCGGGAGTCGGCACAGCATCAGTCTTGCGGCGGGCCTGATATGCGAGAGCCTTCTCGACGATTCTTTCCAGTTCGTTCCGATCCCAGGGTTTGAGCAGACAGTTGGCCGCGCCGGCCTTGAAGGCCTTGTGAATATTCTGGCCGGTGGCATCGGTGGAAATAACGACCGGAGCGTGCGCCTTGCGACTGATTTCAGCAATCAGACGCAGGCCGTTCACAGTTCCGTCGCCGTCGTGGTGGCCGATGGCCAGGTCACTGATAATCAGGTCGAAATCTGCGCCTGCAATCTGCCTGAGCGCGCTCTGCCCGTCGGGGACAGCAACGACCTGGTGTCTGCCGTCCGAGAGCAGTCTTTCCAGCGAGGCGCGGGATTCGGGCTGATGATCAATGATCAGAATTTTCGCTTTGTTCACTGAACCTGATTTCCTCTCCTTCACCGTTCGCAGGGGACGCGGGCGAATGAAGCTGCCTGCCGATTATACGTTTTCAGCCAGCCGCCGGGTTGCGAAATCTTCGAGGCGGCGGCAGCAGTGCGCCAAGCGCGGCGAGCAGTTCCCGCTCTTCATCCGGCGCCACCGTGCGCAAATCGAAGATCACCTGATCCTCGACAATGCGCACGATGACGGGCGGCGAGTGGCGGCGCAGCCACTGCTCAAGCTGATCGGCGCTCGCCTGCGGGCAGCGCAGGCTGATGAGTTTTGTCGGCAGTTTCGCTTCGGGCGTCGTGCCGCCGCCAATCACCGAATCGCCATCAGTCAGTTTCAATTCAAACGCCCCGCTGAGCGTCCGCGCGCGGCGCAGAAAGCTGCGGGCGCGGCGGGCAATCTCTTCGCGGCTCGCATTGAGCGCAGCGAGAATCGGAACTTCCGTTGTTGCCTGGCCGCGCGCGTGCGAACTGACGGTCGCTTCGAGGGCGGCGAAAGTCAGCTTGTCCACCCTCAGCGCCCGCATCAGCGGGTTGCTTTTGATGCGTTCGATGAGCGCCGCTTCGCCCAGAATGATGCCCGCCTGCGGCCCGCCGAGCAGTTTGTCGCCGCTGAATGAAAGCACCGAAACGCCGGCCTTCAGCGCCTCGGCCACGGTTGGTTCATCCGTGATGCCATATGGTTTGAGATCGGTCAGACAGCCGCTGCCCAGGTCTTCAAAGACGGGCAGATTGTGGCGGCGACCAAGATTGACGAGGTCAGCGAGCGACGGGCGTTCGGTGAACCCGATGATGCGGTAATTTGACGGATGGGCGCGCAGGATGAGGCGCGTGTTTTCATTGATCGCCTTTTCGTAATCGCTCAGTCGCGTCCGATTGGTGGTGCCGACTTCACGAATGCGCGCGCCTGATTTGGCGATCACATCGGGGATGCGAAACGAGCCGCCGATTTCGATCAGTTCG
>CAYWDW010000044.1:10272-14232 GCA_964457105.1 uncultured Heliobacteriaceae bacterium | reverse complement strand
CAGCGCGGCATGGGCACGACCTGCACGGCGCTCGTCATTCACGAAGGCGCCGCTTATGCCGCGCAGGTCGGTGACAGTCGCCTTTACCTGATCCGCGATGAACAGATTTACCTGATGTCCGAAGATCATTCGGCAGTCATGGAGATGGTCCGGCGCGGCGCGCTGACGATTGAAGATGCGCGCCACCACGCCGATAAAAACGTCATTCTGCGCGCCCTCGGCACACAGCCCGCAGTCAGCGTGTCTACCTGGCAGGCCGCCTTCCCCGTGCGCGATCAGGATTGTTTCGTACTCTGTTCCGATGGTTTGTATGACCTCCTCAGCGATGAAGAGATCAGAGAAACCGTGACGAGCAGCGAGCCGCAGACGGCGTGCGACCAGTTGATTGCGCTCGCCCGCCAGCGCGGCGGTTACGACAACATTACGGCGGTCGTCATCCGGTTGCAGGCGTGTGCTGAAACAAGGAGCGCAGGCGTCCCGCCTGCCTGACTTCGATCAAGGCGCGTTGATTGGAACACTGGCAGGCGGGACGCCTGCGCTCCTTGTTTGTTCCTTGTTTGTTCCTTGTTTGTTCCTTGCGATTGAATCGCGCGCAAATATTCTGCTTCCGGCTGAGCCTTTTCCCCGCTCTTTTGCACATGTCCAGGTGAAAGCAAAAAAACCTGTCAGCAGCGAGGTGCAGCAATGATCGGACAAATCATCGGCACATTCAGAATCGAACAGAAAATCGGCGAAGGCGGCATGGGCGCGGTCTATCGAGGCCGCGACCTGATGCTCGAACGCGAAGTGGCCATCAAAGCCCTGCGCCCTGAACTTGCGCGCCAGCCGGAACTCGTCGCGCGCTTTCGCAGCGAAGCCGTCACGCTGGCAAAACTCAATCACTCGCACATTGCCACGCTCTACAACTTTCTGCGGCACGGCGACGATTACTTTATGGTCATGGAATTCGTGCGCGGCAGCACGCTGGAAGCGATCATCCGGCAGACCGGAGCCATTGAAACTGAATGCGCGGTGCGCTTGTTCTGCCAGGCGCTCGAAGGCATCGCGCACGCGCACGCCCTGGGCGTCATTCACCGCGACATCAAACCGGCGAACATCATGCTCACGGCAAACGATGAAGTGAAGGTGATGGATTTCGGCATCGCGCGCGTGCTGGGTTCGGCCAGACAAACCAAAACCGGACGACTGATCGGCACGCTCGAATACATGTCGCCCGAACAGATGCGCAGCCAGGAGACCGATGCCCGCTCGGATGTTTATTCGCTCGGCATTCTGCTTTACGAAATGCTCACCGGTCGCGTGCCGTTTCAGTCCACGAGCGATTACGAGCTGATGCGCGCGCAGGTCGAAGATGAACCCATTGCGCCGCGCGATTTCAAAGGCGACATTCCGCTCGCCGTTGAACTGGCGATCCTGCGCGCGCTGGCCAAGGATCCGGCGGCGCGTTTTCAGTCGGCCATCGAATTTCGCGCCGCGCTGATTTCAGCCGTGCCCGCCGCCGCGCTCAAAACTGAACCGGCAGAGCCGCTGATTAAAGCCACACGCTTCGCGGCCACTGAACCGCAATTTGATGAACCGATCAGCACAGCCCGAATGCCGGGCAGTCAGTCTGCCGGGTTTGACGCGCACACCGGCACGTACACGCTCAGACTGCCGTCATTCCTGCTCACGGCGCGCGAACAATTCACCGCGCGATTCGGCCATCTGAACTGGAAGCATTACGGCAGCGCCGCCGCCTTGCTTGCAATTGTCATCGGCCTGACCTCGCTGCGCCGCGACAACCAGCCCGCGCCGGTCACAACCCCTGAACCGCAGCCGACCGCGACGCAGCCCGCGCCGGTTCAGCCGCTTCCGGTTCCATCTGCGCCTGCGATCATCGCCCCGCTTTCACAGGAAACAGCAGTGCGCCCGCTCGACCCCCAGGCAGCCGAAGCCGAAAACCCAGCGCCCGCTAAACAGACGGCGCCGCGCGCCAAAGCTGCGCAGTCACAGGTCGCCGCAAGCGCGCAGCCGCGCCCGACCAGATCGGCACAGACTCAGCGCCAGGCTGCGCCCACGCCTACGCCCACGCCGCAGCAGGCGCAGAAACAGGAGCCGAAGAAAAAATGGTGGGAAAAAGCTGCTGAGGTCGGCGTCGGCGTGACTGACGCCATCATCCGCAAAAAAAGAGGCAGGCCGTAATCACACTTCGACAAAAAGGAACAGTACAGGGAGCGGTAGCGACCTGGTCTTTGTGAAGCGATCTCTTCGTCGGCGCCAGGTCGCTACCGCTCCCTGTACTGTTCCTTCCGTTATTTCAGCGCAGCTTCGCAGCGGGCAATTTCGGCGGCGAGTCTGACCTGATCGGGTTCATCTGATTTATTCAGAGTGCCGCGCTGTTTCAGGTCGGCCAGCATTGCCTGCGCCTTGTGATACCAGTTCAGAGCTTCGCGCCAGCGCGGTTGCGCAGCCGCAGCTTTTTCAGCCATGGCTGCGCTCAGTTCGCCAAGCCGTAAATATGACGAAGCCAGATCACGCCGCGCCTGGACGTTTTCACGATCCAGATTGTTGACGACCTCTTCACGCAGCGCGCGGCTTTTCTGCTGCTGATCGAGCGCGGCGGCGGCGTCTCCGGTTTTGAATAACAGCGAGCCGATCTTTTCGAGGCTGTTGGCGCGATCCAGCAGGTTCTGTGTATCGCGGCTCGCCTGCGCTGAATCAATGCGCAGGGCTTCGCGGTAATGCGCGAGCGCATCAGCAATGTTGCCCGCAGCGGCGCTGATTTCGCCGAGCTTGTCGTGACTGATCGAAAGATCGCGGCGCAGTTCGGCGTTTTTCGGATCGGCAGCCGACACTTTCTGACGAAGCGCAAACGCTTCGTGGTAATGCGCGAGCGCGCCGCTGCGGTCGCCAGTGGCCGCGAGCGCGTTGCCCACTTTGTCCAGGCACGCGGCGAGTTCGCGCTGCGCCCGCGCATTGAGCGGATCAGCTTCGGCCAGGCGGCGCGCAATCGGCACCGATTTTTGATAGAGCGGCAACGCTCCTTTTTTCTCGCCCGCCTCGAACAACAGATTGCCGGCTTTGATGAAGTTGATGAACAGACTGCGCTGCGCTTTCTTGTCGTTCGGCTGCGCGGCGGCCACGTCTTCATAGAGCGCCATTGCCTGACGCTGGCTTTCCGTCGCGCCAGCGAGGTCACCGGTGGCGATCTGCATTTCACCGATGCGCTGATGAAAACTGGCGACGCTGAGCCGGTCAGCAGGACTCGCTGAAGCCAGACCCCGGCGATAGCTTTGCAGCGCGGCCATCGAATCGCCGGATTGCAGCGCATCGCCCACGCGCAAATAAATCACAGACATTTCCTGCCGCAGCGTTTCGTCATTCGCGCCCGTCGTCGCCAGCGATTCATAAATCGCCAGCGCCTTGCGATAACTGGCAAGCGCGCCTGCCCTGTCACCCAGGCTGGCGTGGCCTGGCCGCCCCTGCACATCACCGACTTTCAGATAAGCAGCGGCGAGATCCTGTTGCAGTGAACGATCATCACTCGCTTCCTGGGCCAGCGAGTCCAGATATTCGAGCGCGCGTTTGACGATCAGCGCCCGGACCTGAGTCGTGCCCTGCAATTCGGCAATCGCATCGTGAAATTCAAAGAGGTAGGAATTCGCCAGCTTGCGCACGTCATTGAACCGCCGCTCGGCGCGCGCCTGTTGTTGCTGTGCGCGCCGCGCCTGCCAGACGGTGGTAATCAGTCCGGCAATCAGCGACAACACGACCAGGGCCGCCGCCGCGACTCCGGCCTTGTGTCGTTGAATGAATTTGCCTGCGCGATAACTGAACGTATCGCTGCGCGCGGTGACCGGCTGACCTGCGAGATGACGGCGAATGTCTTCAGACAAACCGTTGACTGAAGCGTATCGCCGCAGCGGTTCCTTCCTGAGCGCCATCAGCACGATGTTGTCCAGGTCGCCGCGTAAAGCGGAA
>CAYWDW010000044.1:1733-10172 GCA_964457105.1 uncultured Heliobacteriaceae bacterium | reverse complement strand
TTCCTTCCTGAGCGCCATCAGCACGATGTTGTCCAGGTCGCCGCGTAAAGCGGAATTCGGAATTCGGAATTCGGAATTCGGCAGCCGGTAGTCAGCAGCAGACGCCTCGCCAGCTTCTTCATCTTCCGACTTCCGACTTCCGACTTCCGACTTCCTTCTTCGGCTTGGCGGTTCCGGTTCCTGTTCGCAGATGATGCGTTCGATGTCGCTCGGCAGAATGCTCGTGAGGCGATACGGACGATGCCCGGTGAGGAGTTCATACAGAATCACGCCGAGCGAATAAACATCTGAAGCGGTCGTCACCTGTTCGCCGCGCACCTGTTCGGGGCTGGCATATTCAGGCGTCATCAGGCGCATCATCGTCGCGGTCTTTTCGACAGTCTGCGAAATTTCGGGATTGAGAATTTTGGCGATGCCGAAATCGAGCAGCTTCACCGTGCCGTCAGCCGTAATCAGAATGTTGCCCGGCTTGAGGTCGCGGTGAATGACCAGATTCTGATGCGCGTAATGCACGGCGGCGCAGACCGTGCGAAACAGCTTCAGCCGCTCGATGATTGAAAGCTGGTGATGATCGCAGTATTCATTGATCGGCTCGCCTTCGATAAACTCCATGACGAAGTAAGGCAGTCCGTCATCAGTCGTGCCGCCATCAAGCAGTCGCGCAATATTCGGGTGATGGAGCGAGGCGAGAATCTGCCGTTCGTGTCGGAATCGCCGCACAACGAATTCAGTATCCATCCCGCGCTTGACCACCTTGAGCGCGACCTGTTCGCGGTACTCGTCGGCGCGTTCGGCCAGGTAAACCGCGCCCATCCCGCCGCGCCCGATTTCGCGCACAATCTGGTAATGACCGAGGCGGCGGCCTGCCATCGGCGGCTCATCTGTCAGCAGGTCGCTGAATTCGTCGAGCGCCGAAGCTTCGATAAAATCGGGCGACTCATTGAGCGCGGCAATCAGCGCTTCAACCTCACGGCGCAAACTGTCATCACCGGCACAGGCCTGCGCCAGGAATGATTCGCGTTCAGCCGACGAATACTTGAGAGCTTCGTCAAGCAGTTCAGTCAGTCGTTGGTGCTGTTCGGGGCTGAGCATAAGCCGGTCCAGGCAACAGTGGCCTGCCTTACTGTTTTGAGAGTTCACGATGCAGCCAGGCTTTGGCCATCGTCCATTCGCGTTTGACGGTCGCGGGTGAAATGCCCAGGACTTCGGCGGTCTCTTCAATCGAGAGGCCGCCGAAGTAACGCAGTTCGACGACGCGGCTTTGTTGTGGCGCGACCTGGGCCAGATCGTTGAGCGCATCATCGAGCGCAATCAGATCAGGGTTTGGTTCTTTCGCCAGATGGTCAGCCAGGCCGCTGACCTCGTCGAGGTAAAGTTTCTGCGCCGCGCCGCCGCGTTTGTCGGCATGTCTGGCGCGCGCGTGCTGAATCAGAATCTGGCGCATCAGGTTGGCGGCAGCGCCAAAAAAATGCGCGCGGTTCTGCCAGGTGACCGCCGTCTGATCAATCATCCGCAGGAAAGCTTCGTTGACCAGCGCCGTTGGTTGCAGCGTATGGCCCGGCGTTTCGCGGCGCAGGTAAACGGCAGCCTGGCGGCGCAGTTCGTCATACACGAGCGGCAGCAATGCTTCGAGCGCACTCCTGTCTCCGTTGCCCCAGTCAGCAAGGATGCGGGTTACGTCTTTTGGCGAAGAGGCTGACATCACGCCCCCTGCATTAATGTTTGGTTTTAGTGTCTGATCTGACTGCCGCCTTTTTACTCCTGCTCCGGTCGTTGCGCAAGGCGGCCAGTTATTTGAAGCCTGTGCATAAATCGGCGCGTGTGGAGTGCGGCGAGTTCTGGAGCTGCTGAGTCTGTTCGACTTTTATTTGCACACTCTTCAATTATTTGATGCTGACTGTGACCGGGTTCGCGGCTGTGCCGTTCACGATCAGGTTCACGATCACTTCGCCGCGCCCGATGAGCGACCGTGACAAGCGCACGTTGACCTGATCGAGTCCGACAAAACCAGGCGTGATTCCGGCGTAATCAACCAGGGATTCAACCCCGCCGATGTTTGCGCTCACTGACTGACGATAGCGGATGCCTGTGCCAAAGAGTACCAGCACAACCACGTCGGTTGCGGCGCCCTGATCGGGGCCGAGGTCAATCAGCAGCGGCACGAATTTACCCTGTGCCGCGTCGTATTGCGCGACCGGTTCATAAATCAGCGCGCCGTTCGCTTTGACCCGCACCGCCAGCGCCGCCGCGACTCCCTGCCCGTTTGCACTGGCTGAAAAGAGGCCGGGCACGGCTGATCTGATCTGCACCGTGCCGGTCGAGACCCTGCCGCTGCCGCTCGTGACGGTGACAGTCGCCGCGCCCTCAGCGGCGCCATCGGGCACGTAATAATTGATCTGTCCAGGCGACACAAAGAAGAGCGGGGCGAGCCGTTCGACGCCCGCGCCGTCTTTGATTTTCACAGTCGTGCCGGCGAGCGAGGTGGGCAGCGGCAGCGCCGTAGCTCCGGCGGTGGTGGTAGCCAGTTCGCTGCCGAAGGCGGCGACGATGGATTCACGCGCCAGTTCCCCGCCCCTGTAATTCGCCGCTGAAACGCAGGTCACGGGCACGGTGTTGCTGCCGCCTTCGCTGATTCCGGCAATGAAGAAATCACTGTCGCCGCGCAGGGTGGCTTGCAATGGTGAGACAGTCGGCAGATCGGGACTGGTCGTCTCGCCGGTCAGCAAGACCGTGCCCGCTGAACTGACCGCAATGGCAACGCCGACATCATCGCCGCCGCCGCCGTAATAAGTTGAAAACGTGATCGCGCCCGCCGAATTGAACTTCGTCACAAAGGCCTCAACGCCCGCGCCCGGCGGCAGCGGACTGACCTGCGGGAAATCGTCAGACACGGTCGTGCCGGTGACATAAACATTGCCGCTCGCATCCACCGCGAGGCTCTGATGGCTGAACCCCAGGATTGAGAAAACGGTGTTCTCAAAACCTTCATCGTTGTTGCCGCCCAGATAAGTAGACCAGTCGAGCGCCGTCGCGGTCGCATTGAATTTCGCCACGAAGGCATCGAGTTTGCCGCCCTTGTGCGTCGGTTGCGCGGCGTTGCGCACCGGCAGGTCAATCGAGCCGGTCAGGCCAGTCAGGTAAATGCTGCCCTGCGCGTCAACCGCGATTCCAAGCCCGAAATCGGAAGGCTCAGTGTCCACGAGTCCCGCCGTTGCTGAAGTCCCGGACGGATTGAAGAAGGCCGTCAGCTCAGGTTTCACCGCCGGATTGCTGAAGGCGCTCAGCAGTGCGTCACGATCAGCGGCTGAGGCGGCAGCCCGTTCGCCTTCAGTTCCGGCCTTGACGCCGCCCGTGCGACCGCGCCCGCCGCCAAAGTAAGTCGAAAAGGCCAGCGCGCCCGCCGCATCAACCCTCGTGATGAAAGCATCAGGACAGGGATTGCCGCTGCAGGTTCCCCCGGCCAGCGCGGACTGCTGCGCGTTTTTCACCGTGAAGTCGGTTGAGCCGGTCATCCCGGTCAGATAAATATTTCCGCTGCCATCGAGCGCCAGCCCGTTGCCCAGATCAATCCCGCTGCCGCCCAGGTAACTTGAAAAAACGAGGGCGCTGCCCGCCGCATTCAGTTTCAGCACGAAGGCGTCGGGACAGGTCGCGCTGCCGCAGGTGCCGCCGCCGAAAGCTGCCTTGAAGGGAGTTTTCAGCGGAAAGTCAGCCGATGTCGTAAAACCTGTCAGCGCCGCGTTGCCCGCGCCATCCACCGCCATTTCGGTGCTGATTTCAGCGTTGCTGCCGCCCAGATAAGTTGCGGACAGCAGCGCGCCGCTGGCGTCGAGCCTGGCCACAAACAGATCAGCTTCACCGCCGAACTGCGCCTGCACCGGATTGAGCGTCGGCAGATCGGCTGAGGTCGTGTAACCGCAAAACCAGGTGCTGCCCGCCGCATTCACCGCAACATCAGTGGCGAAGTCTTCTGAACTGCCGCCGAAATAAGCCGCATACAGCAGCGTATTGCCTGCCGCGTTGAGCTTCATGACGAAGGCATCGTTGTCGCCCTTCAGGCTGCCCGGCTGCGCCCCGGCGGTCGGGAAGTCTGATGATCCGGTCGTGCCCGTCAGATACATATTGCCCGCTGAATCAACGGCCAGGCTGCTGCTCAGCTCAACATCGCCACCGCCGAAGTAAGTTGCGTAACTGAGCACCGGGTCAATCACGAGCGGTTGCGTGCGGTCATATTCGCCGATCACAAAACTCACCTGATCGTTTGACAGCGCGCGCCAGCCACCGCTGATTTCGCGTCGTTCGCCGTGTGCTTCCTGATAAATCAGCGGCCTGTGCTGCCGCACCTGATGGCCTGCGACCTCGATCAGCAGATTGCCTGCGTCATCAAGCGAGAGGCGTTCAGCGCCGCCGAATTCAAGCCTGATCGCGCGCGGATCGGCCTGCGGCGCAACGATGAAGTCATATTCAAGCTGTCGCTGATGGCCGTAATAAACCAGATCAATGCCGCGCCACACATTTTCATAGCTGACTCTGGCAAACGTGGAGACGCCCGTGCGCCAGCGTGACGGGTCGCTGCCGGTGTAATAACTGACCGTGCCGGGCAGCGGTTCGAGCGCCGTAATTTTTGCGGCCTGATTCGCGCCGACAAGTTTCAGCCGCAGCGTAGCCACGTCGCCTGAAGCACGGACGCGCTGCATTTTCAGTTCTGCGCCGTCATCGAGCAGCGCCAGGCTGTAGCCGCTGCCGCGCGCCAGATATTTGACCTGCGGACCGGCCTGCCCGCGATTCTCTGCAAAACCGAGCGGCAGACTGATCCGGTTGTCACGAGGCTGTGCCGAATCATTAACCGGCGGCTGAACCGGAACCGGCAGCAGGACAGCCGCCAGTAAAACCAGCGCCGGGATCAACCGGCGGCCAGGGTGCGAGAGTGTGAGTTTCATACTTCCTCCTTCTCCCGTCAGGGAACAATCGTTTGCGGCACAGTTGAAAGGCTGTGGTCTGCTTTCAACTGCACATGTGCAAACGAAGGAGAAAAAAGCTCACGGATTTCAGTGGCAATGAGCCTGCCGGTCATTGTTCAGAATGAGAAAGGAAAAGCGCGCGCCCTGCGGTGGCGGCAGCCAGGGACAGGGCGACTGAGGCGGGCAGGAAGCGGCGGCTTCAGCGAATCATGAATTTCAGTTCTTCAATTCGCCGCGACATTTCGGCATTGGTCATCTTCTGAAAGCGCTTTGGCAGCATGGCGCGCGAGGTGGCTTCGCGGGCGGCGACGAGTTCCTGGTATTCGACCATGACTTCATCGCGGGCGGGCGTGAATTCAGCGGCGACTCTGGCCAGGTCTTCAATGGTGGCTTCGGCGCGACCGGCCTGACGGGCAATGCGGCGCGTGCGAATCAGGATTGATTCGATGTCGGCGCCGGACAGGTGAAGCTGATTTTTGGTGATCGGTCGCCAGTCTTCAATCTGATTTCTGATCTTGTTTTTGCGGGCCATCGCTTCGGCAATCTCCTGGCGGTCGGCTTCGTCTTCGGGATAGAAGAGCGAGATGTGTTCCTCGCAGCGGCCCTGGCGTTTGAGATCAATCGGCAGCAGGTCGGGGCGCGAGGTCATCAGAATCCACAGAATGCGCCCGCGATTGTCGGTGTCGCTCATCGCCGCCGCGATCTTTGAAAAGACGCGCTGATCAACGCCTGAATCGCCGCCGCTGTCGCGGTTGCCAAGCGCGGCGTCAGCTTCGTCAATAATCACGACAATCGGCGCGAGCGCCTGCAGCAGGTTGAGAATCTTTTCGAGATTGGCTTCGGTCGAGCCAACCCATTTGTCGCGGAAGTTTTTGAACTCGACGACATTCAGGCCGCAGTCGCGGGCGAAACATTCCGCAAGAAAAGTTTTGCCGGTGCCCACCGGGCCTGACAGCAGAATGCCCATCGGCGCTTCTTCGGTATTGCCTTCGCGGATCACCCTGGAAATATCGCGCAGATAATCGCGGGCGTGTCGGAGTCCGCCCACGCTGTCGAGGCCGTAACGCGGCGTGATGAATTCGATCAGCCCGGCGCATTCAGCTTCAATGATCTCTTTCTTCTTCACGCGCACATCCTCAAACGTCAGCCCGTCGGCTGAATCGCGCGCGGCGAGCAGCAGCGAACGCAGATGCACGTAATTCAAACCCGAAGTCATTGCGGCAAGCTGCGCCTGCTCCATCTCAACCTGCATCGGATAGGTCTTGAGAAATTCTGACAGGTAATCGCGGCGCTCGGCTTCCTGTGGGTACGGCAGGCGAATGCTCGCCAGGCGCGAATTTTCGCGGACGCGCGGATGCACGTCCGCGAGTGATTCGGTAATCAGCATCACCAGATTGTCTGATTCAAGCAGGCGGGAACTCGTGATCCATCGTTGCATGGTGACGAGCGCGTTGCGATCTTCGCTCGACAGATAACTGATTTCGCCGGCGGGCAGGATGGTGTCAATGAAATTGATGATGACGGCGATGCGGTCGGCATAAAACAGAAAGCGTTCGATCAGCGGCAGCGCGCGCGCCGGATCGCGCGGCATCTGGGCGGCGCTGCTCACATTCAGCAGCGGGTCGGCCACGCGCTGCTGCGCGATAAAGGCGCGCATGGTCTCTTCGGAATCGAAGGTGAGACCTTCGCTGCGGTTGTAAACCACGATGCCCTTGTTGCCGAGCAGCTCCTTTTGCAGAAACGTCAGCAGCCCGACATAACCAGCCCGCGACTTGTTGAGGTCGTAAACATTGTGATGCAGCAGAAAGTGACTCGCTTCACCAGCGCGATATTTGCGCGCCAGTTCAGCGGCCCAGGCGGGCAGGCGGCTTCCGGTCGTCAGTGAATGTGATGAAGGCATGGTGGTCAGTGGTCAGTGGTCAGTGGTCAGTGGTCCGTAGTCAGTAGTCAGTGGTTAGTGAATGCTGCGCGCCGGGTCATCATACTACTGACCACTGACCACTGACTACGGACCACTGACTACTGACAGCTACGGCTTCTTCTTTGTCGCGGGTCTTTTCACGGGAGCCGTTTTGGTGCCTGGAGCCGCGCCTGTTTTGCCCGTTGCGGCTTTGGGGGCGGGCGGTGCTTTGGGCTGCGGCGCGGTGAAGTCGAATGACAAAGTGGCGCGCACGGGCAACTGACTTTCAGCAAACAATGTGGCCGGAAATTCCCATTGGCGCGCGGCGTCAAGCGCCTGGCGATTGGCTTCGGGCAATGATGAATTCCAGAGGTCGGCGTGCGTGACGCGGCCATCGGGGCCGATCTCGACTTTGACCTGCACGCGCCCGTCATAACCGGGAAGCTGGATGGCGGCAGGCCATTCAGGCGTCACTTTTCTGGTCGCATTGGCCTGCAGTTCAGCCGACTGCTTGTCATTGAAGACGCGCGCCACGGGTTTGTCGCCGCCGGGTTGCGCCGGATTTGACGTTTCGTGCGTCAGCGCGAAGACGAAGAAATATTCATCTGCGCCGAAATGGTTCGGCGTCGCCTGAGGCCGGACAAAGCTCACATAACTTTCCGGTTTGTAGCTCAGATTCTGGTGCGTGAAAAACCAGGTCATCCCCGGCTCAACCTCAATCGGCACGGGAAAGGCCTGCGTCACCGGCGGGTAGCGCTTGTCGGCTCTGTCATCGCCAAAGTGATATTCAACGACGGGAATGATATTGAGTCCCGGCGTCACACCGTCGCCCGGACTGTAAGCCACATTGACGAGCAGTTGCAGGTTGCGCCCGTTGCGCGGCCCGAAAATCACGCGGCCCGGATTGGGCGAAGGGTAAATGCGCAGCACATCGGTTCTGATCTGCGCGATGTCAAAACCGGGATAAGCCTTGCCGAGACTCATCACCCATTTTTCATAATCGGTCTGCGTGCGCGTATTGAGGCGAAAGGTCTGATCGGTCAGGTCAGTCACCGCGCCGCGTTTGATGCGCGCCTGAAAGGTGCGCACGGTGAGATAGACCGGCTTGCGCTCGTCTTCGTGTTCTTCCTGCGCCAGCGCGGTCAGCGCACTGCCGGTCAGCGCGATGAGCAGCAGGGCGCGGAAGCAGTGCCGTGCCAAAGCAAAGTGATGGGAAATCAAGGCTGAATACCTCCGTTGGGGCCGGGTCGGGTTGTGAGGATGAACGGACGAAAACCGCGCGGGGTCGGCTTCCGGCGCTGCGTTATCTGCGATCCGTCGCCAGCGTGGGGCTGAAGCGCGACGCTTCGCGGTTGAGCGAATCGAGCTGACTCATAATCGGCGCCGTCTGCTGCAGCATATCCTTTGTCAGCTCGATGGACGACAACAGCGAATCGAAATCAAGCGAGGAGATATGCTCCGGGGTCGGCATGGTGACGACCTGATCGTTGACCAGGCCAAAGAAGTTCTCAATCATCTGCAACTGCGCTTCGACGCGCTTGACGCGAAAATCGAGTCTGCGCAGGCTGCTCTCCACTT
>CAYWDW010000044.1:0-1723 GCA_964457105.1 uncultured Heliobacteriaceae bacterium | reverse complement strand
CAGCTGGGCCTCGACACGCTTGACGCTTCGTTCGATGTCATCGAAGGTCTGCAGGCGGCGGCGCAGAATCTCAGCATTCTTTTCGTGCATCGGGCGCGTCGTGTCGTCGGCATAAACGACCTGCCGCTCGGCATTGCGCAACTGATTTTCGACGGCCTGGCGATTGATCGTGCGCAGGTGATTCTTGCGGCGGCGGTATTCGTCAAGCAGATCCACAAAGGCTTCCCAGGCGACCTGCAGTTCGCGGACCTGAGGCGGATCGTCGTGCAGGCGGGCGAACTTGCGAAAGTTGCTCGCAATCTGATCCTTCATCCAGCTCAGGTATTCCACGGCTTCGCGTTCGCGCGGGTCGAAGGTGCGAATCAAAGCTTCGCGCTGTTTGAGGCGCGCCGCTTCGAGCTTTTTGCGCTGCCGCTGATCCACAAGGCGGCGATAAAAGCTCGAAGCCGGAATCATCGCCAGGTAAGCCGCCTCCGCCGTCAGCGCCCCGGCCAGGATGAAGGCCGGTTCAATCGCGCTGACAAAGGCGGTGCCCGCCGCCGCCGTACCGGCCAGCACGAGGCCGATGATGTTGATCGGCTCTTTCAGCGCTTCTTTGATGTAAGAGATCTTGTCCATTACTCCAGCGCCTTCGAGCGGTCGTGATTCGCCGGATAGTCAGCCGAGCCGAGCGTCTTTTCAGTATTGACGACCGGCGCGCCTTCACCGAGCGCCGGCGCGGGCGCATCAGGAATCAGGCCCATCTGACGCTTGTAAGCGAGCAGCGTGTCCTGGGCTTCGATGTTGGCGATTTCACGGTCAATGCTCTGCATGCGGGCATCGAGTCCCGAAGACGCCAGTTCGGCGCGCGCTTCTGCCGCCGCCGAGCGGTTGGCGATCTTTTCGCGCATGTCATCGAAGGTCTGCGAATCGTCGCCCATCTGAAAGCTGGCCATCGTCTGCGCCATCTGTTCCTGCATCTGCGCCTGGCGATTGGCGGCGACAAGCTGCATGGCTTCGGTGGTTTTGCGGCGCACCTGGAGCATGTAGTTGTCGAGGAATTCGCGCGCCTTGGCTGAGGAAACTTTCGCCTGTTCGTGCTGCTGCCGGGTCGTTTCCAGGCCGCGCTGCGCCGACTGCATCTCGGCAATCAGGGTGGCGGCAATGTCGTCGTGACCGGTGCGAATGGCCGCTTTGATTTTATTGTCAATCTGCACGAGCCGGGTCTGCTGCGCTTCGATTTCAGCGGCGAGGCGTTTTTCAGTCGCCATGACCTGAGCCACGTTGGCGCGCATTTTGGGCACCTGATCGTTCATATCGCGGACCAGTTGCTTCAGGATCAGCTCAGGGTCTTCCGCGCTGTCAATCAGCCCGCCGAAGATTGAACGAAACAACCGTTTGAGTCGGTTCCACATGATTTGCGTCCTCTTGATCTTTATGCTCCGGCCCCGCGTGACCACAGACCGGGCGGTGCGGCCTTCAGCGTCCGGCCCGTGTCAGATGCCTGTACGACCATGCGGACCCTGAAGTTCATCAGCCTGAAGCGGGGTTTCCCGCTGCCGCCGGGCAGTATAACAGAGAACGCCGTGACAGGCATACAGACGAACCCGGCCCGGCTCTGAATTGTGCCGTGGCTGCGCCGAAATTCCGGGCGGCATCTCAATGGCGGGTGTCCGTCAGTTTTTTGCGCGCGCCTGATAGGGGTAGGAGGAACTGATTGGCTTCAGTCCCCCCTCCCTCCGAA
>CAYWDW010000043.1:0-14278 GCA_964457105.1 uncultured Heliobacteriaceae bacterium | reverse complement strand
CTTTGAAAGTATCAGCGATTGCCCATGCGACTGCACTTTGTCTGGATCGGCAAAACCAGAGACCGGCACTGTGCCGCGCTGGTCGCTGAGTATCTGCAACGCCTGAGCCACTTCGCTCCGTGTGAAGTGAGCGAAATCAAAGAGCCGTCAGCGACGGGCGACGAGCGCCGCGTGATTGCGGCTGAGGGCGCGAAGCTGCTGGCGGCGATTGCGCGCGATGATTACGTGGTGCTGCTCGATGAAAGAGGAACAGAAATTTCCTCAACCGGGCTGGCCGATTTCATCACCGCGCGGCAGCTTGACGGGATCAAACGCCTGGCGCTGATCATCGGCGGTTTTGCCGGAGTCAGCGACGAAGTCAGAAAGCGGGCGCAGTTCACGCTGTCACTGTCGCGGCTGACGCTCACACACGAACTGGCGCGGGTGATTCTGACGGAGCAGCTTTACCGGGCGTTCACCCTGCTGGCAGGGCTGCCCTATCACCGTTCCTGACAGCTTCACGATCACCCCTGACAGGTGATGACGAATCAATATTGCCCCTGCTTCCGGCTGTATTCAGCTTTTTCGCAAAGGGAGAAACCCTGATGGACAAGAAGAGATTGAAATTTTACCGTGACCGTCTGGTGGATGCGCGCGCGGCGCTGCTCGGAGTCGTGGGCCGCAACGAAGATCACGGACGCGAAGCCGATCAGGAAGCCACTCAGGATCCGGCAGACAAGGCCTCAAATTCCTACACCAAGGAACTGCTCTTCAGCCAGTCCACCAATGACCGGCTGATTCTGACGCAGATTGAAGAAGCGATTGAAAGAATGGACGACGAGGAATACGGCGTCTGTCAGAACTGCGGCAAGGAGATTGGCGCCAAACGCCTGGAAGCCATTCCCTGGGCGCGCTACTGCATCGAATGTCAGGCGCTGGTCGAACAGGGCCTGCTTGACGAGGAAGATTAACCGCGCATCGGCTCGCGCACAGCAAAGCACCAAGCCCCGGATGGTCACGTCAATGACCGTCCGGGGCTTTGTTTCTGTGGCTCGCGCCGGTGCCGGGTTCAGCCCTTGCGCGCGGGCTTTTTCACTTTTGCTTTCCCGGCCCGGCCCGCCGGAGCGTTTTTCGGTTCGGTCGGAAATCCCGCCGCTTCCCAGGCGTGAAAACCACCGAGCAGAGCTTTGACATTCGTAAAGCCGTTGTCAGTCAGGGTCCGCGCCACACTGGCGCTGGTCGCTTCGTCCGGTCAGGCACAGTAAACGACAATCTCACGACTTTTCGGAACCGACTTCAGCAGGCCTGATTTCAATTCCTTTTCCAACTGCTCGTGGGCGATCCGCACGGCACCTTTGATTTTGACCGGGCTGCCCTGCCAGGCACCGTCGCTGCGTGAATCAATAATCAACAGCTTCGCCCGGTCATCCATCCGCTGTTTGAGCATCTGCACTGTAATACGATCTTCAGGCGTCGGGTCCGGGTCGCCCTCAATGACGGGCTGCGCCGAAACCTTTCGTTCATCCTTCTGCTGCGCCTGAGCCGCCACCGGCCACACCAGCAACAGCATCATCAGCCACATGTAAAACCAACTCCGTTTCATACTTCCTCCGTAAATGGGGCGCGGTCATACCGAAAAGATCAGCCACGAATGAACACGAATTTTCACGAATTGAAACCTTTCATCAGCCGTGTTGCGCCTAGCATTTGATTCGTGAAAATTCGTGTTCATTCGTGGCTTTCTTTCTTCACAAGGGTCAGCTTATCTCGCCACGCGGGCGCTGCCGCCTTTCATCACCTTTTCGACTTCAGCGAGCGTGGCCATCGTCGTATCACCCGGCGTCGTCATCGCCAGCGCGCCGTGTGCGGCACCGTATTCGACTGCGCGCTGCGCTCCCTGGCCGGTCAGAAAGCCGTAAATCAGGCCTGACGCGAATGAATCACCGCCGCCGACGCGATCAAAAATTTCCAGGTTCTCGCGCAGCGGAGCCTGATGCAACCGGCCCTCGTGCCAGCAGACCGCGCCCCAGTCATTCATCGTCGCCGTCTTTGCATGCCGCAGCGTCGTTGCCACGACCTTGAAATTCGGATACTCGCGCACTGCCGTCTCGATCATCCGGCCAAAGTTTGTGACCTCAAGTTTCGAGTGATGCTCATCGAGTCCTTCGACCGCAAAGCCAAGCGCGGCGGTGAAGTCCTCTTCATTGCCGATCATCACGTCAATCAGCGGAGCGAGCGCACGATTGACCTGCTGCGCCTGCGGCTGCCCGCCGATTGAGCGCCACAGCGAATCACGATAATTCAGATCATAGGAAATGATCGTCCCGTGTTTGCGCGCGGCGGCCATCGCTTCCTGCGCCACCAGCGGCGTCGTTTCAGACAGCGCGCAGAAGATGCCGCCGCAGTGAAACCAGCGCGCGCCTTCGCGGCCAAAGATTTCTTCCCAGTCAATGTCGCCGGGCCTGAGCTGCGACACCGCCGTCTGCCCGCGATCAGAACAGCCCAGCGCCGCGCGCACCCCGAAACCGCGCTCAGTAAAGTTCAGCCCGTTGCGCACCGTGCGCCCGACGCCGTCATACTTCACCCACTTCAGATGCGACTGATCCACGCCGCCCTGATAAATCAGATCCTGCACCAGCCGCCCGACCGGGTTATCGGCCAGCGCGGTGACAACCGCCGTGTCCAGGCCAAAGCAGCGTTTGAGGCCGCGCGCGACGTTGTATTCACCGCCGCCTTCCCAGACCTGAAAGGTGCGCGTCGTGTGAATCCTTCCCTCGCCGGGATCAAGGCGCAACATCACTTCACCAAGCGCGACCAGATCCCAGCGGCATTGATCTTTGGGTTTGATATTCAGTGTGGTCATGTGATGAATGAATCCACGAAGCCACACGAAGTTATTTGACAGGATTGACAGGATCATCAGGATGAAACAAACCTGTTCAGCTTCTTAATCCTGCTCATCCTGTCAATCCTGTCTGATTCTTCTTTGTGTTTCTTCGTGCGGCTTCGTGGATAGTTATGTCTTTCGCAGTTCGCGCACCCGTGCCACGGCTTCGCGCGCAAGTTGTCTGATCTTTGCGAATTCACCCGCCGTCATCAGTTCCGGCTTCACCATCCAGCTTCCGCCGCAGGCCACGACCTGCGGCAGCGCCAGGTAATCACCGATGTTGCCAGGTTCGATGCCGCCGGTCGGAATGAACCGCACCTGTTTATAAGGCGCACAGACCGCCTTCAAAAACTTCACGCCGCCCATCGCTTCAGCCGGAAAAAATTTCAGCACGCTCGCGCCTTTTGCGAGCGCCAGTTCAATCTCAGTCGGCGTGCAAACGCCTGGAAAGATCGTGACGCGCTGCGCCTGACAATAATCAACCACTGCCGGATTTGTTCCTGGCGCAACGATGAATTCCGCTCCGGCTTCAAGCGCGGTCTGCGCCTGAGCGATGGTCAGCACGGTGCCTGCGCCGAGCAGCAGTTCAGGAAATTTCTGTCTGATCTGCGCGATGGCAGCGGCAGCGGCAGCCGTGCGAAAGGTGATTTCAGCGCACGGCAACCCGCCTTCAAGCAATGCCTCTGCGAGCGGCAGCGCGTGTTCCGGCTGCGGAATGCTGACGACCGGAATGATGCCGGTCTGTTCAATGCGATCAATGATGCTCACGATGTCTGATCTCCGGGTTGGCAGCAACAGAAAACGCGAGCATCGTAGTGAAGCAGCCTGCCGGATGCAAGCCGGGCGCGAAAGCCCGCAGCTCTGCCTGGACAGCGCGGACTCCCAGCAACTCTCCAGGCCTTGATTGAACGTGCCCCTGATGGCAACCTGACGCATCATCCCGGTGATCAGATGCCGTGCCGCGTGACCGCCAGGGCGTGACAGGGCAACGCGCACGCCTCCCACGCCTGGAAAGGAGCATCCATGTTCGTTCGACGACAGAACAAGCCATCAGTCTCAACTCGCCTCTTCCTTTTCATTTCCTGTTTACTGCTCGCACTCCCGGTTTCTTTTGCACAGGTGGCGCAGGGAGAACTGGTCGGTGAAGTGCGGGACGCGGCGGGCGCGGGCGTCGCGCAGGCTACTGTCATCGTGACGCAGGAAGCGACCGGCGCTGAAATTACTATCGTGACAAGCAAAGACGGCAGCTATGCCATCACGAATCTGCGTCCGGGGCGTTACACCGTGACGGTGAGTAAGCAGAATTTCCGGCGCGCCGTCCGCACAGACATTCAACTCACGACCGGCGAACGCATTCGAGTAGACATGACGCTCGCGGTCGGAAGGCTCCAGGAGGAAATCAGAATCAGCGCGGATGCTTCGTTGCTGCGCACGGAAACAGGCAGCCTCGGACAGGTGATTCCCCATCGTCGCATCGTGGATTTGCCACTGAATGGACGCAATTTCTTCTCGCTCGTGACGCTCGTGCCCGGCGTGGCCGCACCGCCGCCGACAACTGCCGGGCCATCGTTTCCGCGCATCAATGGCGGCAGGCCGCGCGTCAATGAATATCTTTATGACGGCATCTCTGCCTTGCAACCCGAACCCGGCCAGGTCGCTTTCAATCCCGTGATTGACGCGGTGCAGGAATTCAAGGTGGAAATCAATTCGCCGCCCGCTGAATTCGGGCGCTTCAATGGCGGCGTGGTGAACCTCACGACCAAATCAGGAACGAACGAACTGCACGGCACCGTCTTTGAATTTCTGCGCAATGAAGCGCTCAATGCGCGCAATTTGTTTGCGCCCGCAACGGCAGCCAATCCGACAAAGCCCGTCTTTCGCCGCAATCAATATGGCTTTGTGATTGGCGGCCCGGTCATCAAAGATCGCACCTTTTTCTTTGGCGACTACCAGGGAACGCGCCAACTGATCGGACGGGTGCTGACTTCCAACGTGCCGACCGTTGCGCAACGAAACGGCGATTTTTCATCCAGCCTGGGCGCGCCGCTGTTTTTGCAAAGTGGCGCTACGGTCAGCGCGACCACGACTAACACAGGCGTCCCGATCAATGTCATTGATACCAACGGCAACACCATTCAGGCCCGGGTTGGACAAATCTTTCGCCGCAGCGCCAATGGAGATCGGCGGGCTTACGCAGGCAATATCATTCCGTTATCAGAGCTTGATCCGGTAGCGAGAAAACTGCTGGATCGTTATCCGCTCCCGACGGCCACCGGCGCGGCCAACAACTATCGGCGGGTCGGGAACGAAAGAACAAACCAGGATCAGTTTGATGTGCGGCTGGATCATCAATTCTCCGACCGCAGGCAAATCTTCGGGCGCTTTTCCTTCTTCAACGAAGACGCTGCGCCCGTGACGCCGTTGCCAGATGGAAGCGGCAATATCACGCAAGGCACGACTGGTTTGCAGAAGAGCCGGGGTTACCAGGCGGTCGGCAATTATCAACAGGTGTTCTCGGCAAATTTTCTGAATGAATTGCGCGTCGGCTACACGCGCCGTTCGATTGACCGCCGCGCCCTGTTGCTCGATGCTCCGCCGTCGCAGAGTCTGGGGCTGCCCGGCATTCCGCAAAACGCGGCGTTCCAGAATGAATTGCCGACCTTCACGATTGCAGGCTTGCGGCAACTGGGGCCATCCACGAATACCAATTCGTTATTCGATACGGATGTGACGCAGATTTTCGATGCAGTCGGCTGGCAGCGCGGGCATCATTCCATGAAGTTTGGCCTGGACTTTCGGCTCGAACGATTGAATGTGTTGCAGCCGCCATCACCGACCGGCATTTTCAATTTCACGGCACCGTTTTCCAACTCGCGCAACACGCCGAATACTGTCGGCACACAACCCGGCAACGCCACAACCGGCAGTTTGCTGGCCGGACAGACCGGCCACGCGCTCGCCAGTTTTCTGTTGGGGCAGGTCAGCAACTTCTCCATTGATTTGCAGCAGCAGGCGATTCATCCCCGCGCGCGGATTCTCGAATTCTTCGCCCAGGATGATTTCAAAGCCACGTCGCGGCTGACCATCAATGCCGGACTGCGTTACACGCTGAATTTCCCTTCGACTGAAACCGATAATCAGGGCGCGATCTTCAATCTGAACACGCAGCAACTCGATTACCTGGGCATAAATGGGTACCCGGAAACAGCGCGCGAACTGCACAAACTCAACTTCGGGCCACGACTCGGACTCGCGTACAGAGTCACCGACAAAACAGTGCTGCGTGCTGGTTACGGCATCATCTGGCAGGAGCAGGCCGGCATTACGACGCCGTTCACCATTCCGCAATTCCCCTTTATTCAAACGGCCACGCAACGCTCGCTCGATGGCATTGTTCCGGCCTTCATCCTTGCGAGCGGCCCCAGCGTGCAACCGCTTGCGCTGAGTCCCGATGCAGGCCTGGGGCAGGGAGTCTTTGCGGTAGATCGTGATTTGGGCAGCGGCTACGCGCAGCAATGGAACGTGGCCATTCAGCGCGAGATCACGCATAACCTCGTCGCCGAAGTGGCCTACGCCGGTTCCAAAATCACGCACGTCGGCATTCCTGACAGCAACATTAATCAACTCACCGTCGAGCAGCTCGCGCAGGGCAACACACTCCTGCAGCAGGTACCCAATCCTTACTTCGGTCAGATTCCGCGTTCATCTTCGATTGGCGATCCAACGATTCCGCGCGCGCAACTGCTCCGGCCTTATCCGCGTTTCACGAGCGTCAGTCTGTATCGCAACAACGTGGGCAACACGAGCTATCACGCCTTGCAGGCGAGGCTGGAAAAACGGCTTTCGCACGGGCTGGCGATGCTGGTGAGTTATACGCGCTCGAAATTGATAGACGACGCCGGACAAGTTTTTGATGCTTCGATTTTGACCGGGCCGGTAGCGAATTACCCCGTTGCCGACAGCTTCAATCGGGCGCTGGAAAGAGACATTTCAACCGGCGACATTCCGCACGTTTTTGTCACCAGCTTCACGTATGAACTGCCGTTCGGAAAGGGGCGACATTTCAACCTGCCGGGTGTGACGGAGAAATTGCTCGGCGGCTGGGAGGTCGCTGGCACGATCCTGTTGCAATCGGGAATCCCTTTCGCCGTCACCCAGCTTACGAATTTCAATGCCTTCGCCGGGTTCGGCACGCAGCGCCCGAATCTTTTACGCGATCCGAAGTTGCCGAGCGAACAGCGCACCACGAGCCGCTGGTTTGATACGTCGGCCTTTGCCGTCGCGCCGCAATTCACGCTCGGCACGGCATCGCGCAATCCGGTGCGCGGCCCCGGCTACCGCACGGCAGACATCGCTTTTATCAAGCGCACTTCGTTTGGCGAGACGCGCAATGTCGAGTTTCGCACTGAAATCTTCAACCTCACGAACACGCCGCCGCTCGCCAATCCAAATGGCGTCGTCGGCAATGCAGCTTTCGGGACGATCACATCGGCAGGCGATCCGCGCGTGATTCAATTCGGGCTGAAGCTCAATTTCTGACAGGCCGCGAAAATGCGCGGCGCAGGTTTACGTGACGCCGCGCGTTCGTGACAAATGACCTCGAATGCGATCAGCAGGAATCTTGTGCTTCATGTTTCTTTCGTTCGCTCAGGTAATACAGTATCGGCACCGTCATGCGTGAAAGCAGCAGCGAAGCGATTTCACCAGCCATCAGCGAAATTGCCAGCCCCTGAAAGATCGGATCAAAGAGAATCACCACCGCGCCGACCACGACCGCCGCCGCCGTCAGCATCATCGGACGAAAGCGCACCGCCCCCGCGTCAATCACCGCTTCATCAAGCGGCATCCCCTGCTTCAATCTGAGTTCGACGAAGTCAACCAGGATGATCGAATTGCGCACGACGATGCCGGCCCCGGCAATAAACCCGATCATCGAAGTCGCCGTGAAAAACGCGCCCATCAGCGCGTGCGCGGGCAGAATGCCGACCAGCGAAAACGGAATGGCCGCCATAATCGTGAACGGGGTTTTGAATGACTGAAACCACCCCACGACGAGCACGTAGATCAGCACCAGCACCGCCGCGAACGCGAGGCCGAGGTCACGAAAGACTTCATAGGTGATGTGCCATTCGCCGTCCCACTTCATCGCATACCGGTCCGTGAAAAACGGCTGCGACGCGACGTAACGTTCCAGCGCGTAACCTTCGGGCAGCTTCAGTTTGTCAATCGCCTCGTTCAACTGAAGAATCGCGTAAACGGGGCTTTCGGCGCGGCCCGCGATGTCACCCGTGACATACGTCACCGGCATCAGGTTTTTGTGATAGATGTTCTTTTCGGCAAGCTGCTCTTCGACGCGCACGAGTTCACCGAGCGGGACGAGCGCGCCGTTGCGACCCATGACTTTGAGCTGCTTCAGGCCATCAATGCCTGAACGTTCAGCCCGCGACAGGCGCAGCGTGATCGGCACGTCTTCCTTTTCGTCCGCCTGATGCGCAAGTCCGACATTGACGCCTTCGACCGCCAGCCGCAGCGTCGCTGCGACCTGTTCTTCTGACACGCCATTGAGCGCGGCTTTCTGCTTGTCCACAACGAAGCGATACTTCGGCTGATCGTCTTCAACGTAAGAATCAACATCAACCACGCCGTCCGTCTGATCGAAGATCGCCTGAATCTGCCGCGCAAGCTGCAATTGCCGCGCGTAATCAGGGCCGTAAATTTCAGCGACCAGCGTTTGCAGGACGGGCGGGCCGGGCGGCACTTCGGCCACTTTGACTCGCGCCTTGAACTTCCTGGCAATGGCCTGAATCGGCAGGCGCACGCGTTTGGCAATGTCGTGGCTTTGCGCGTCGCGGTCGCCCTTGCCGACCAGGTTGACCTGCAGATCGGCAACGTTCGCGCCGCGCCGCATGAAGTAATGCCGCACCAGGCCATTGAAGTTGTAGGGCGAAGCCGTGCCGACATACATCTGGTAATTGACGACTTCGGGCACGGTGCGAATGTAATCACCGATTTCACGCGTGACGGCGGCGGTCTGTTCGAGCGTCGTGCCTTCGGGCATGTCCACGATCACCTGAAATTCGCTCTTGTTGTCAAACGGCAGCATCTTGACGCGCACCAGTTTCAGCCCGACCAGCGCCAGCGAAGCCAGCAGCAGCAGCACGACTCCTGCCAGAAAACCATAACGCCATTTCGGCACGCGAATCAGTTTGCCCATCACCACGCGGTAAAGCCTGGTCATCCGGCCTTCCTGATTTCCGTCGTGCTGCTGCCCGCCTTCGCGTTTGAGCAGGCGCAGACTGGCCCAGGGCGTGACGATGAAAGCCACCAGCAGCGAAAAGATCATCGCCGCCGTTGCGCCAATCGGAATCGGCTTCATATACGGCCCCATCAGCCCGCCGACAAAAGCCATCGGCAGAATCGCCGCAATCACGGCGAACGTGGCGAGGATGGTTGGATTGCCGACTTCGTCAACCGCTTCAATGGCGATGTCAATGATCGAGCGGCCTTTGTTTTCGGGCAGGCGGTAATGTCGCGCCATGTTTTCGACCACGACGATGGCGTCATCCACCAGAATGCCGATGGAAAAGATCAGCGCAAACAGCGTAATGCGATTGAGCGTATAACCGTAGAAGTAAAAGACCGCGAGCGTCAGCGCCAGCGTGACCGGAATCGCCGTTGCCACAATGCCCGATTCGCGCCAGCCCAGCGTCAGCCAGATCAGCGCCGCAACCGAAAAGATCGCAATCAGCATGTGCCACAGCAGTTCATTCGATTTGTCGCTCGCCGTTTCGCCGTAATCGCGCGTCGTGGTGACGGTGACTTCAGAAGGAATCAGCGTGCCTTTCAGGTGTTCGACTTTCTCCAGCACCTGCGCTGAAATCGCAATCGCATTGGCGCCCCTGCGTTTCGCCAGCGCCAGCGTCACTGCCGGAGCAGGCGCCTGCCAACCCTGCGACGACTGTGCCGCGTCGCCGCGTTCGTGCGTCGCCGCGCGGCCCTGACCGAACAGCACGTAATCAGCCGGCTCTTCCGGGCCGTCGGTGATGGTGGCGACATCGCGCAAATAAACCGGACGCCCGCTGAAGACGCTGACGACGACGTTGCCGATGTCATCAGCGTTGTGCAGAAAGCCGCCGGTTTCAACCAGAAATTCACGATTGCCCGTCGCAAAGCTGCCCGCCTGCAACTGCCGGTTCGATTGTTCGAGCCGCGGCCCGATGGCGGCAGGCGCAAGGTTGTAAGCCGCCATCCGCGCCGCGTCGAGCGTCACACGCAACTGTCGCCGCTGCCCGCCGATGATCGTGACTTCAGAAATGTTGTTGATCTGTTTGAGCTGATCGTGAACCTGGGCGGCAATGCGGCGCAGCGTGAAATGATCGTAACGGTCGCTTGACAGCGTCAGCGCCATCACCGGCACATCGTCAATCGAACGCGGCTTGATGAGCGGCGGCGAAGCGCCGGGCGGAATCAGATTGTAATTCGCCATCAGCTTCTGATTCAGCCGCACGATGGCGTCCTCTTCGTTCTGCCCGACCAGGAACCGCACAATGACCATCGCCTGTCCAGGCATCGAAGTCGAATAGAGATACTCAACGCCGGGCACTTCCCAGAGCAGCTTTTCCATCGGCTTGGTGACGCGCTCTTCGACCTCTCTGGCTGATGAGCCGGGCATCTGCACAAACACGTCAATCATCGGCACGATGATCTGCGGCTCTTCTTCGCGCGGCAGCATCACGACCGCGCCCAGGCCAAGCAGGATCGCCGCGACAATCACGAGCGGCGTCAGCTTTGAATCAATAAAGGCCCGCGCCAGTTTTCCGGCCAGCCCGAATTCCGTTTTCATGGTTTTGCCTGCTGCACTTTACTTCCATCACTCACTCCGGCATTCGCATCAATCACCACGCGGTCGCCGTCGCTCAGGCCCGACAGGACTTCGACACGTTCGCCGGTCGCTTTGCCCAGGGTAATCAGCCGCAACCTGGCGATGCCCGATGAATCAATCACGTAAACGCCGGTCAGTTGTCCGCGCTGCACGATGGCCTTTGGCGGAATCGTGATTGTGTTTCGCTCGCCCGCAGTGAAGCGCGCCCTGCCAAACAGCCCGGAGCGCAGCAGCGACCGCGACGGCAGTTCGATTCTGACCGTGTAGCTGCGGCTCGATGGATCAGTCGCCGGAGCGATTTCAACCACACGCCCGCTCAGTTCTTCACCACCGAGCGCATCAATCAGAACCGTCACCGACTGATGCAAACGCACGTCTCTGATGCGCGATTCCTCGACCGCGGCTTCGAGCCTGAAATTGTGGCCGTCCTCAATCGTCAGCAGCGGCGCGCCCGGCGCAGCCAGTGTGCCGACCTCGGCCTGCTTCACTGTCACGACGCCATTGATGGGCGACGTGATGCGCGAATAACCCGCGTACACCTGCGCTCCGGCAACATCGGCTCTGGCCTGATCAATGCGGGCCGTGACCTGATTGCGGCGCGCCTGCATTGATTGCCGCATGCGTTCGGCGCGTTCGACTTCGGCCTCAGCGACTTTGTACCGCGCCTGAACTTCATCAAATTCCTGCTGGCTGACTGACTTTCTTGCAAGCAGCGCCTGGTAACGTTTGAAGGTCGCGGCGGCGAGGTTGCGACTGGCTTCAGCGGCAGCCTGTGCCGCTTCGGCGGCACGAATGCTTTTTTCAACTTCATCAACCGAAGTCTGCGCCTCGCGCAATCCGGCCTGCGCCTTGTCGGTCTGAACGCGGGCATCGCGGCTGTCAATTTCGGCGAGCAGTTGCCCGGCGCGCACGCGGTCGCCTTCGCGCACGCGCATTGAAATCACGCTGCCGACGACTTTGGATGAAAGCGTGGTTGTGGTCTTTGAGCGCACCGTGCCGACGGCTTCATAAAAGTCAGCGACAGCGGCGGTCTTTACTATCTCGGTCGGCACATGGCTGACAACAGAAGTTTTTTCGAGCGAGGCAGCTTTCTGCTGTGTCGAGCAGGAGGCGGTAATCATCGCCAGCAAAGCTGTCAGGGCGAGAAGTGAAAGCCTGGTTTGCATAGTGGTTCAGGAAACGAACGGCTGCACGTCGTTGAGCTGCCCGCTGGAAAGCAGCACATTCGCGTAGCCGATGTAATGATCGTAACGCGCCGCCAGCACATTCATTCGCGCCTGCACGAGCGCCGTTTCAGCGCGCAACACTTCAGTAATGGTCGTCAGCCCTTCGTGATAACGATCCTGCACGATGCGCAACGCCTCGGTCGCGTGACTGATGATGCGGCTCGCGACGGCCAGGCGTTCGCGGGCTGAGATGTATTGCTGATGTGCGCGCACGACCTCAAAGCGAATCTGGCTGGCCAGGTGTTCCTGTTCGGTCGCCGCAAGCGACTGCGCCGCCCGTGCCTGACTAATGCGCGCGCTGCGGCCCGCGTCAAAGAGATTGAAGGTGACGCTTGCGCCGACCAGGTAATCGCTGCTGCCGCTGGTCAGATTGCGGCTGCTGACGCCCACGCTGGTGTAAAGATCAACGCGCGGCAGCAGTTCACCGCGCGCGCCTTTGAGCTGTTCGGCGCGTTCGCGCTGCACGAGTCCGGCCCGCGCAAAGTCAGGCCGGTTTTCAAGCGCAAGGCGCATCAGTTCATCCTCGCTGGCGACATTGAATTTTTTTTCGAGCAGCGCGCCGCTGACCTTCTGCGGCGTATTGACGGGCAGGCCAAGCGCCGTGTTGAGCGCGGCCACAGCGGTGATGATGTCGCCAGCGGCAGCAATCTGCTGCTGTTTGAAATCGGCGAGCTGCACTTCTGAAGCGAGCAGATCAGAGATGACCGAGAGGCCCGTTTCGTAACGGTCGCGGCTGCGTGTGACATCGGCTTCGGCCAGTTTCACGGCTTCGTCCGCGACTTCCCGGCGAGCCTGCGCGAGCAGGACGCCGTAAAAGGCGCGCAGCGTTTCAAAGCGGAGCTGCTGTAGCGCCTGCGTGGTCTGCGTGTCGGCCTGGCGCTGACCGATCTGCGCCTGCGCGATGCGCGTTGCGGCCTGGCGCTGATCGAAGACAGGCATTTTGAAATTCAGCGAGGTGCGCAAGTTCGAGAGCGAATCGGGATTGTTCAGCGAACGCAGATCGAAATTCTGCGCGGTGAACCGGCCCTGTTCGAGCAGCGAACCGAAAACAAAGACCGGATTGTTGCTGCGCGTGAACTGCTCGCTGACCTGCAATGACGGCCAGCGTCCGGCCTTTGCTTCGGCAAGTTGCGCGTCCGCGATTTCGCGCCCGATGTTTGTCGCGCGCGCCAGCGGATTGGTCCTGAGCGCAAGGTCCACCGCTATCGGCAGCGTCAGACCTTCGCTGGTCGTTTGTGCGCGCGCAACGATCAACTGACCTGCGCCTGTTTGCAATATCGCCAGGCTGAGCAGCAGAGGCAGAAGTTGTCTGAGCTTCATCTGACGAGTCGGGTGATTGAATATTTTCATGACACTGCTGGCGAAGATCAGGCCTGGCCTGACAGTGGTTGCGCGTCATCCTTCAGGCCGAGCTTTCTCAGCAGGGTCATCATCGGGCACCAGTTTGAAAAAGCTGACTGAATCAGGTTGAGGGCAACGAAGCCGGTGAAGAGAAAAAAATACGGGCTGACGTAATAACCAAGCAGGATGCTCGCCAGCACGAATGTTCCGGCAATCAGTCGCAAGGCTCTTTCGACATTCATAGTTGGGTCCTCCGTTCGGGGTTTTCTTCGGGGTTGATCTTTTGATGCCGCGACCCGGCATCACACGCATCGGCCATTCAGGTGGGCACTCCCGCGCGCGGCAGCACCCACCGCATCAGCGCGATGTAAGCGACCAGCAATAAAATCACCCAGAACCACTCAGGCATAAACTTTCCTTTCTTCAGTCTCAGACGTTGTCAATCGCGCGGCGCAGCTTTTCATTGACCGTTCCGGCGACAGCCGCGAGGTTCGGATTGCCGACGACGCTCATCATTCGTTCGGCATCAATGGCCGCGACGACTGACTGAGTGCCCTGTTCATAGACGACGACGTTGCAGGGCAGCAGCAGCCCGATGGGCAGTTCGGCCTGCAACACCTGGTAAGCGAGCGGCGGGTTGCACGCGCCGAGAATGACGTAGTTGCGAAAGTCCACGCCGAGTTTCTCTTTCAGCTTTTCCTTCAGATCAATTTCACACAGCACGCCGAAGCCTTCCTGTTTGAGCGCTTCGCGCGCGCGGCTGACAACCTCACTGTAAGGCGCGTCAAGCACGCGACTGTAACCATAGCTGATCTCGTTTTTCTGATTTGAAACTGCGTTCATAAAAACTCCTCTCTTTGTTTTCTCAGATCAATTTGCCATTGCGTGTCCGGTCCAGTACGCGAGCGTCAGCGAGCGCCTGTAGCCGCTGTGCCGGGGCGCTCGCTGACGCTCGCGTACTGC
>CAYWDW010000042.1:893-14351 GCA_964457105.1 uncultured Heliobacteriaceae bacterium | reverse complement strand
CCAGCAACCGCTCGGCTCACAGGCGCCGAGTCCGACGCTTTATATGCGCACCATTCGGACGCGGCTGGATAACTTCCTGGTGGCGTTGCCAGGTTATCTGCCTTTCAATCCGGGCAGCGCCATTCCGTTTGGCGGGCCGCAGAACCTGTTCCAGCTCTATCAGGATTTCAATACTACTTACGGCAATCACCAGTTCCGTTACGGCGGCACCTACGTGCACATTCAGGACAACCGCACGTTTGGCGCTTATGAGACCGCAGTTGAAACGCTCGGTGCCAACACCGGCCAGGCGCTCGGCAATCTGGTGGCGGGACAGTTGCGCGCCTTCCAGGCGGCGATTGATCCGCGGGGCGCGTTTCCAGGCCAGAGTGTGGCGCTGCCGCTTGGCCCGCCCAATTTCAGCCGCAGCAATCTCTACAACGAGTTCGGCCTCTATGTGCAGGACAACTGGCGCTTCAGACCGCGGCTGACGTTCAACCTCGGCCTGCGCTATGACTATTTCGGCGTGCAGCACAACCGGAATCAGGCGCTCGACTCAAACTTCTATTTCGGTTCCGGCAACACGCTGCAGGAACAGATTCGCAACGGCAGCGTGCAGATTGCAGAAAACAGCCCGGTGGGCGAACTCTGGAAACCTGACAAAAACAATTTCGGGCCGCGCGTGGGCTTTGCCTGGGACGTCTTCGGGACGGGCAAGACGAGCCTGCGGGGCGGTTATGGCATCAGCTATGAACGCAACTTTGGCAACGTCACCTTCAACGTCATTCAGAACCCGCCGAATTATGCGGTCATCAACATTCTGCCGGGCGTGACGCCGGGCTTCCCGGTCGGCTCATTGCTGATTACGCCCAGCAATGTCGGCCCGTTTGCCGGGACGACCGGCGCCATCACGCTGCCGCAGACGAGCCTGCGGCATGTGCGTGAGGACATCAACACGGCCTATGCCCATTTCTGGAGCGCGTCGGTCGAACACGAAGTGCTGCCGGGCACGGTCGCGTCAATCCAGTACAGCGGTTCTGCCGGGCGCAATCTGTACTCGCTGGAAAACATCAACCGGCCAGGCACCGGGTTCGTTTACCTGGGCGACGCAAACCCGCTTTCACGCCTGAATAATCAGTATTCAGGCATCAACACGCGCGGCAAGGCCGGCTACTCAAATTACAACGCGCTGATTGCGGATATTGTGACCAGCCGGTTCCGGCAGATCGGTCTGTCGTTTTCGGCCCGCTACACTTACGCAAAGGCGTTCGACAATCTGAGTTCGACCTTCAGCGAAAGCTCCAACAACTTCAACCTCGGTCTGCTTGATCCGTTCAATCCGAAGCTGGATTACGGCCCGGCAGATTTCGACGTGCGGCACCGCTTCACGACCGGCTTCAACTGGGAAGTGCCCTTCAACAAGATCGGTGATCGTTTCTTTGGCGGCACCGGCACCACTGTGTCGCGGCAGCTTTTCGGCGGCTGGGAACTGGCGGGCATTTTCACGGCTCGTTCGGGTTCACCGTTCACCGTCTTTGACTGCTCGAATGCGGCGACTTCTGAATCGGCCTGCCCGCGCGCCATTGCGACCGGCACGCTGCCGACCGGGGCGCAGGATAATCCGACGCCGGACGCGACCGTGCCGAACCGGTTCAATTTCCTTGACCTGACCGGCCTCGTCTCGCCGGGATCATTCATCAACCCGCTCACCGGCGATTCCGACTTCGGCCCGTATCCGAGCAGCATGATCGGGCGCAATCGCTTCCGCGGGCCTGGCTTCTGGGATCTGGATGCCGGTTTGTACAAGCGCTTCAAGTTCACTGAGACCCTGAGTCTGCAACTGCGGGCTGAACTCTACAACGTCTTCAATCACGCCAATATGTTCGTGATTGGCGACGAAGCCGATGTCAGTTCCGGCACAGTCATTCCTTCGCGCCGACTGGGCCGTCGCAACCTGCAACTCGCGGCGAAGTTCATTTTCTGAGCCGCCTCTGAACTGACCGACAGAGGCCGGGCACGCGCCCGGCCTCGCCGGTTTCAGAGTGTGTTTTGAAATGCGCTTCGGTCGTCTGTTTTTCCGTAGCCCAGCCGTTTACGGCTGGGAAAACGAGCAGTGAAAAACGGCAGAGGGCGGTTCACCGTCCTTCTCATCGGCTTGAGCCGCGAGTCGCTGATGGCTCAAGCCCAACGGCCAGCCCAGTGAACTGGGCTGAAACAAATGATCGCCACTTTTCCCAGCCGTGAACGGCTGGGCTACGGAAAAAAAGCAATTTCAAAACACGCTCTCGGCGAAATACTGATCCACGGCAGACTCTGCGGAGCCTGCCGCACTTGATGACAGGAGAAATAATCATGAAACTCAGACTCATTCTGCAACTGACCGCGTTCGGAGCGCTGGCGCTGGCGCTGAGCTTTGGCGCCCAGGCTCAGCAGCGCCTGGCGAGCAACAGGACCGCCAAACTGCCAGCACCACACACGACGCAGCGCGAACACAGCAAGCATTTCAAGGATGCCATCCATCAGTCGGAAAAGGCCGCGAAGGTTTTCAATGAAATCATGAACGCGCCCGACAAGGCGATTCCACGGGACCTGCTGGACAAGGCCGAATGCGTCGCGGTCTTTCCCGATGTGATCAAAGCCGGGTTCATCATCGGCGGGCGCAGCGGGCGCGGCGTGGCCAGTTGTCGCACGGCGAGCGGCTGGAGCGCACCGGCTTTCTTCAATATTGGCGGCGGCAGTTTCGGCGCGCAGATCGGCGCGCAGGCGACCGATTATGTGCTGCTGTTTATGACCAGACACGGCATTGACAGCCTGCTCTCGGATAAATTCGAACTCGGAGTTGATGCCTCTCTCGCTGCCGGGCCGGTGGGCCGCACGGCGGCGGCTGGCACTGACGCGCAGCTCAACGCGCAGATTCTTTCATATTCGCGCAGCAAGGGGCTGTTTGCCGGAGCCGTGATCCAGGGTGCGGCGATTACCAAAGACGACAGCGACATGAATGCTGTTTATGGTGACGCTTCATTGAAGGACGTGTTGCAGGACAGCAAATTCACCGCGCCTGCCGCGACCAGGACGTTTCCGAATACCCTGACCAGATATTCCAAACGCAAAGCCTGAAGCTGACCTCAGGCCAGTAACGTTATAGCGGCTTTCAATTGCGTGCGCCCGGGACAGTACAGGGAGCGGTAGCGACCTGGTGCCTCCGGAGGGCGCCTTCAACGGCACCAGGTCGCTACCGCTCCCTGTACTGTCCCGGTCACAGGTCGCACGCGCGTGAAAATTCGCTATCAGTCAAAACAAGCCGGAAGAGCGATGACTGCAACACACGAAAATAACGGCACAGACAGCAGGGCGCAGGGGGTTTCACTTGCGGTGTTCCGTTATTTCGGTCTGCTGCGGTCATCGCTCTTCTGCTTAATCTGATCCCACCGCATGGCGGCGGCATCCATTGTGTGCCGCTGATTGAACTGACTTTTTGAAGTAAGGGAGAGTACGCATGAATACCGTGAGAAGCCTTGTTGTTTTCTGCTCGATGCTTCTGATTGTCGCGGTCACCGGTTTTGCGCAATCCAATACCGGACGCCTTGTCGGCACTGTCATCAGCCCTGATGGCGGCGTCGTGCCGGACGCGCAGGTCGTCGTGATTGACAATCAGACGGCGAAGGAAAGAAGTCTCGTGACAAGCGGCGAAGGAACCTTTCTGGTGCCGCAACTCGATATTGGCAATTACACGGTCCGGGTGACGGCGCCGGGTTTCAAAACCTTCGTCGCCAACGACGTCAAGATTGACGTCGGGCGTGATTACACGCTCAACGTCAATCTTGAAATCGGGCAGACCGAAGCCAGCGTCACGGTCACTGCCGGAGCCGATGTGGTCAACGCGACCAACGCCGAACTGAGCAATTCGGTCAGCTCGCGTCAGATTGTCGAACTGCCGCTCAACGGGCGCGATCCGACCTCGCTGATTACGCTGCAGGCCGGGACGGCCTCAAACGGCGCGACCAATACTTCCGTCAATGGCCAGCGTCCGGCGTTTACCAACATCACGCGCGACGGCATCAACATTCAGGACAACTTCATTCGCGCCAACGCCTCTGATTTCACGCCGCAGCGCCCGACGGTGGATGACGTGGCTGAATTCACGATCACCACGCAGAACGCGAGCGCCGATCAGGGCTACGGCGCGTCGCAGGTGCAGATGGTCACGCCGCGCGGGCAGAATGCCTTTCACGGCGCGCTCTTTGAATACAACCGCAACTCGGAATTTGCGGCCAACGATTTTTTCAGCAACGCCAGCAACACGCCGCGACAGTTTCTCAACCGCAATCAGTTCGGCGGCAAAATCAGCGGCCCGATTGTGCCGAACAAACTCTTCTTCTTCTTCAGCACGGAGTTCTTTCGACTGCGCACGCAGGCCTCGCAACTGCGCACGATTCTGACGCCGTCGGCGCGCCAGGGCACGTTTACTTATGTGCGCAGCGACAACGGGCAGCTTCAGACCGTCAACCTGTTCACGCTCAACCCGCTGGTGACGGGCCTTGATCCGACCGTGCAAAGCCGCATCCTGGCGAACCTGCCGGCGTTGGGCAACACGTCGGACCGTGGCGATCAGCGCAACACGACGGGCTTGCGCTTCAATCAGCGCGCCAATCTCGACCGCAAGACCTTTACCGGGCGGCTTGATTTCGATCTGAATGAACGCAACACCTTCAGCGGCATTTACAGCTTTGTCCGCGAAGATCCGAATGACCGGCCCGATGTGGACGGCAACGACGGGTTCGCCCCGGTGCCGGTTGTCAATCAACCGGCTGATCGGAACTTTCTTTCGACGGCGTGGCGCTGGGCGCCCACCAACCGGCTGACCAACGAAGTGCGCGGCGGATTTTTCAAAACCAATCCGACCTTCCTGCGCACGGTGGCGCAACCGGCTTTCTTCCTGACGCTGCCGCTCATCAGCAGCCCGGAAGTCAACTTTCAGGATCAGGGCCGTCAAACGAACACTTACAGCGCGCAGGACACGGCGGATTACAACATCGGCAATCACGCCTTCAGATTCGGCGGGCAGGCGCAGTTTTTCAGAATCTCGCCGTTCGCTTCATTCGACACGATTCCGCGCTTCACGCTCGGCACCAATCAGAACACGCCGCAAATCACGACGGCGCAATTCACCAACCCGGCGCTCTTTCCGGGCGGCATTTCAACGGCGCAGCGGGGCACGGCCAATTCCCTGCTCGCCCTGCTTGGCGGCGTCGTCGGCAGCGCGACGCAGACTTTCAATGCCACGAGCCGCACGTCAGGCTTTGTGCCGGGCGCGGCTTTTAAGCAGCAGTTCGCTTACGAAAATCTCTCGCTTTACTTTGCCGATCAGTGGCGGCTCTCGCCGCGCTTCAGTCTGAATCTGGGCCTGCGTTATGAATACTTCACGCCGCTCAGAGAAGAGCATGGGCTGGCGCTCGAACCGCTGCTGCTCTCTGCCGATGTGGTCGGCGCAGCGCTCGATCCGAACGGCACGGTTGGTTTCATCGGCAACAATGCCGGCGGCAACAATTTCTTCGAGGCCGACAGGGACAACTTCGCTCCGGTCGTCAGCTTCGCGTGGTCGCCGCAATTCGAGAACGCTCACCTGGGCCGCATCTTTGGCACAAGCGGGCACACCGTGCTGCGCGGCGGCTTCAGGATGAGTTACGTCAACGACGATTACCTGCGGTCGGCAGACAACGCGCAAAGCGGCAATTCGGGCTTGTCGTCAACCGTCTCGCTGCCCTCGCTCAATGCGCGACTCAGCACGCTCAATGCGACGGTGCCGACGCCGCCCTTTGGCATTCCGCGCAGCTTTGCTGACGGTAATCTGCGGGCGGGCAATTTCTTCTCAGCCGTCTTTGCGATTGATCCGACGATTCAGGTGCCGCGCCTCTTTGAATACAACTTCGGCATTCAGCGCGAACTCGGTTTTCAGACCGCCCTGGAAATTCGCTATGTCGGCAGCTTCAGCAATCAGTTGATTCGCGGCATTGACTTCAACCAGGTCAACATCCGCAGCAACGGATTTCTGGATGATTTCAATCGCGCGCGGGCGAACCTGCTGCTGACGGGCAATCCGGGCTGTACGACGACGGGGTGTCAGCCGCTGACGGTCTTTCCGCAAATTGGCGGTGGCGGCTTTCTGAGCAATGGCACGGTGCAGGCCAACCTGATCAACGGCACGCCGGCTGATCTGGCGATCCTGTATATCACCAACGGCATTCCAGGCGCCGGGCCGCTCTTTCTGGCCAATCAGAACGCGGGGCCGGTGGACTTTCTGACCAACGCCGGAAAATACCGGTACAACGGTTTGCAGGTCGAATTGCGCAAGCGGCTTTCAGCCGGGTTGACCTTCCAGGGCAACTACACTTTTCAGAAGACGCTGACGAACGCTTCCGGCATCGGGCAGACGCGCTTTGAGCCGAGCCTTGATCTGTTCGATCCCGCGCTCGAATATGCGCGCGCGGATTACGATCAGACGCATGTGTTCAATCTCAATACGATTTATGAACTGCCGTTTGGCCCTGGCCGGCGGTGGCTCAGGGACGGCGTGATTTCGCGCGTGCTTGGCGGCTGGCAACTGACGACGATCATCCGCGCCGGCAGTGGCGCGCCGATCACGCTGGTGGACGCGCGCGGCACGCTCAATCGCGCCGGACGCTCAGGGCGACAAACGCCGCAGACTTCGCTGACGCAGAGTCAGATCAAGGATCTGATCGGCATCTTCAAGCGGCCTGACGGAGTCTTTTTCATCAACCCGTCGGTCATCAATCCGGCGACCGGGCGCGGCGCTGAAGGCTTCGGTCAGCCGGCTTTCCCCGGCCAGGTCTTTTTCAATAACGGGCCAGGCCAGACCGGCTCGCTCGAACGCGCCTTTATCAACGGCCCGATCTTTTTCAACTGGGATGCGGGCATTTACAAGAACTTCAAGATCACGGAACGGATGCACTTCCAGTTCCGCGCGGAACTTTTCAATGTGCTGAACCGGACCAATTTCTTCGCCAGTCAGTTCGGCACGCTCAACATCAACAGCACGAGTTTCGGGCGCATCGTCTCAACCTTTGACCCGCGCATCGTGCAATTTGCCGGACGCCTGGAATTCTGAGCCGGAAACAGTACCGGGAGCGGTAGCGACCTGGTGGACGCGGGCAGCACACCCCGCGTCCACCAGGTCGCTACCGCTCCCGGTACTGTTTTGACGGCGCCGGTCAGCGTGCAGCATCAGTAAAGCGACAGCGGTACAGCAGTTGCCCTGTTTCAGAATGACTTCAGGCTTGTGAATGAACAGGCTGTCAGGTCTTTTTGATTTTGCAGGAAAGGGGTACACCGCAGTGTATGGAACCGCAACGCAACATCTTTGCTCTGGTTATTGATGATAATCCTGACCAGTATGAAATTCTTCAGGCAGTTCTGTCACTTGAGGGGTATTCGGTGTTGACCGCTGACAATGCAGGTGACGCACTGAATCTTTACAGTCGCTACCGGCCTTTCGTTGTAATTACGGATTTCAGCATGCCCGATGTTGATGGCGCTGAACTGATTGAGCTGCTCAGGTCAGACGGAGCTAAGGATATCCCCATTATGATTGTTTCTGCCTACTCACCTGATTACGTGCAGGCGCAACTGCATCCGGGTTATGACGCCGATGCGATCCTGCCCAAACCGCTGGATTTCGATCTGTTGTTAAGACAGGTCAGAAAATATCATCGGCATCGCCACGAACAGTGTTATGCCTGATCCCGACCAGGCAGCAGATGGCAGATGGCAGATGACAGATGGCAGGAAGCAGCAAGACTGCAACCTCTGCCATCTGTCATCTGCCATCTGTCATCTGCCAACAGCTTTAACTCTCACTGATATGCAGCGGGCCAACACTGTCTTCAGGATGGTGCAGATAAGCCTGAAGCTGTTCGACCAGCGGCGTGGCCTGCCACCGGCGACCACCGGCCTGATGGTTGAGTTTATAAAGGCCCAGGTCAATGTAATAACGCTCAATCGGATGGCGGCCCAGGCGATAGCGCCAGTCCACCATCGTGAAAAGCGGAAACCACGTGTAACCCAGCACCGGAATGCCCGAAGCCCGCAACTGCCGGATCATCGCCACTGACGCGCGCATCCAGCGGGTGCGCACTTCGTCGTGACCGAAGGCGCTGGTTTCGGTAATGATGATCGGCGTCTGATACCGATGATAATAATCCGCAATCAGCGCGGCGAAACCGTCGCCATCGCGTTCGATGGCGCGATAAGCAATGCGGCCCTTTGGATCAATATAAATCTGTCTGGTGGACCACTGCGGATAGAAATTCATCCCCAGCACTTCAATCGGAATGCGTCGCTGTGCAATGTCAGCCAGTTCATCGGGCGAAGCGCCGTTGCGCAGCAGCCAGCCGAACAACTGATGATCGGCAGTGACCATGCCGGTAATCAGATCAAAAAAGAGATAACCGCGCCGCTGATCTTCGAGCGCCAGCACTTCCAGTTCCTGCCGGATGGCCCGGCTCAGACCTGTCGCTTCGACCTGCACCATCACCGCCTGCGGATCAATCGTTTTGAGCGCCTCAACCGTGTTGAGAACGCCTTTGACGATTTGCAGCATGACGCGAATATAACCCGCATCGCCCCGCAAATAAGGCGGCCAGAGGCCGCGCCGCCCGCACATCAGCGCATTCACCAGCGGTTCATTGAGCGGCGTGTACCAGCGCACCAGGCGGCTGTAACGACGCGCAAAGGCGGCGGCGTAAGCAGCCACGGCGACCGGGTATTCATCGCTCGCAAATTCGCGCCGCAGCCAGAACGGGCAGCCGTAATGCATCAGGTCAATGATCGGCACAAGGCCAAGTTCCTCGACCAGGTACGGGATGACCTCGTCCGTCCAGCGCCAGTCGAAGTGGCCCGGCGTGGGTTCGACGCGATACCAGGGCACACCCCAGCGGGCGGCTTTGACGCCGACTTCAGCCAGCAGCGCGAGGTCCTCGCGCCAGTGTTCGTAATGGCCCATCAGCTCGTATTCATCGAGCGCGCGATGACCGAGCTTCGTCTGCGGCACAAACGTATCTTCAATGCCGCTGGCCCAGATGAAATCCTTTGCGTGCTGGCTCAGGGTCAGTTGCTTCATAAAGGCGTGGAGGTCGTGAGTAAAACTGTCGTCAGCCGGTCGCTCACAGCGCGGTGACGCGCACCAGATCGAAGGCCGCGACTACCCGGCAGCCGTACAGCCCCAGCAGTCCGGCCCGGCCCGACACGGCGATTTCACCAAGCGGCTGCGCCTCGTGCTGCAGCCGCAGCCGGTGGCCGGTGCGCCGAAAGCGGAACTGCTGAAACTCGAACGGATCGAAGTCCGGCGGCAGCGGAAACACCTGCCGGTCCGGGGCCGTGCCATCACACAGCGCCCAGCGCTGGCCCTGATCTTCGACGGTCAGCAGCGGGCTATTGCCGGTCGCATTCAGCGCGGGCAGAAAGCCATAACATTCGCCGGGCTTCGGCTCGCCAATCAGCTTTGCATTGATGACGACCTCGTAATTTTCAGGCAGCGGGCCTTTGGTCAGAATCGAACCTTCGCCGTGCGGCCCGAGATACCAAAGCTGCTGCTCGCTGATCTGCCAGCGGTCATCATCGGCAGTCGTCATCCAGTTGAAGGCCGCCGGATCACAGCGCGCGCCGGTAAATAAATCCTCCCAGCCCAGGGTCAGCGCAAACCCGGCAAACTCAGCCTGCGTGTCGCGTGTCATCAGCGCCAGGGCCGTCGGCGTCACGCTCAGCTCGCCCGTCCACTGCAACGCCGTATCGTCAACTGAGAGCGTGACCATGCGCCCGTTGGATTCAAGTCGTAACAGATGAAAGGCCGTGTAATCGAAATGTGGCAGCGGCAACGCCTGTTGCGACCACTGCCCGTCCACCGCGAAAGTGACGACGGCCTCGCCGGCAAGCGGCTGCAGCAGAAAGATCAGCGCGGCGGCCTGGTCGCTGACCAGTTTGACGCCGGCCCCGCCACCGGCTGAGAGTTCAGGCAGACGCACACTGACTTCAGCGAGAAAATACGGCGTGCCGACTGTAACCCTGGCTTCAGATTCACCGGCGGGAACGGCCTGAGTGGCAATGCCGCCGGTGGCGCTCCAGTGCCCGCCGACACAGCGCCAGTGTTCGCCCAGGCCGTGCGCATAATCGGTCTCGAAGTAATCGGCAAACGAGGGCGCTGTCGGCGCAGGCTGCGGCGTGTAACTCGGCCCCTCGACAAACATTCGTTCACCGGCAAAATCGAGCGGGTCAAGGCACAGCACCCGATCATTCACATCGGCTGACCAGCGATGATAGATGCAATACAACTGCCGGTTGTCAGGCCCGCGCACCACCGAGTTATGCCCCGGCCCGATCACTGCGCCGGGAATCGTGCGCAGCATCGGCAGCGTGCGTTCACCATCGGCGGCCTGGAGCCATTCATCCGGCGTTTCAAGATTCAGAGTCGTGGCGAAGCTGACGCCGTAGGTTTCATTCTGCCAGTTGCCGGCGCTGAACATTTCGTAATAGCGGCCTTTGCGTTTGAGGACAAACGGGCCTTCGACCGTGTGCCAGCGCACGCCGCCTTTCGAGAGTCGCTGCGGGTCATAAACCTGCCAGTCAAAGCGCGCTCTGGTCACCGGACGCGGATGGCCTTCCAGCGTGAACGGATCAATCATCCGGTCCCGGACCGTGCCGGTGCCGATGCGTGAATAGGTCAGAAAATCGGTCGCGTAAAAGAGCCAGCGCGTGCCGTCGTCATCTTCAAACACGTGCGCATCAATGGCGAAGTCTTCAGTCGTCAGCCGGACCCCGCAATCGGTGAAAGGGCCGGCGGGATGAGCCGCGCGCGCAACCCGAAGCTGCATGCGTTCCTCGTTGCCGACGCTGTAATACATCAGAAAGGTGCCCTGTTCATACCGAACCTCAGGTGCCCACCAGCACGGATCAGTTCTGCCGCCCGGATCAAGCACCCCGCCGATGGCGCGCCAGCGCACGAGATCCCGCGAATGAAAGACGCCGAAACAGCGCCCGTCAGGCTGCAGGCCGGTCGAGTAACACCAGTATTCGCCGAGGTACTTGAAGACAAACGGATCAGGACAGGGACGCGGAAAGACCGGATTGAGATAAGTCATCTGGTCTGCGGCTGGTTCGACGGCATTCATCGTACTGGTCCCGATTCAGGAGCGCGGTCTGCCTGCCTGATATTCTGGAAAGCAGGATTGCCATCAGACCGGCGCGACGAACGCGCTCCTGCATTCATGCGGCTGATGCTTATTCGGGCATGGGGTGGGCAAACAGCGCGGCAAATCTTTCCCGCGCATTCGGGGTCTCGCAGCGGCGCTTGTCTCTGGCCCAGCGCACTACTGATTCAATCCTCACCTGAATGACGGCCTCGCGGCGCTCCTGCTGCTGCTGTTGTTCGACAATGTCATTTCGTTTGATCAGTCTTGCTTTGCTCATGGTGATTTCCTCCAGCCATGCGTATTCGTCACCCTCAGGTCAGGGCAACTGCCGTACCAGCGTCCTGAGCCATGCAAACGAGTCTTTTGCGCACGGCCCTGCAACTCACCGCCGGGATTCGCACGAAGAAAATACGCCGCACTGTCTGCACTGCGAACGGACACCCTCAGCCGCCACGTCATCATTCCATCGCCTGCCTGGCATGCAGCTTGCTCCTTCAACCAGTGAACAATCGTGTGATTCTGCAAACGGAAATCAGGCAGGCTACAGTACCGCGACCGTCAGGGAGCGGATTTATTGATCCGTGAGGGAGCGGATTATTCATTGAAAATCATATGCGAGTAATGGTGACCGGCGGAGCCGGATATATTGGCAGCGTCGTGACTGAGGTACTCATCAGAGACGGCCATCACGCTGTGGTTTATGACAATCTTTCAAAAGGCCATCGCGCCGCCGTCGCGCCGCAGGCCGGCTTCGTCTGCGGCGAACTGCGTGATGGCGACCTGTTGCGGCGCGTGCTGGTTGACCAGCGCATTGAGGCCGTGATTCATCTGGCCGCTTCGTCGCTGGTCGGCGAATCGGTGCTGCATCCGGCGAAGTATTATCACAACAATCTGCTGGTCGGTCTGACGCTGCTCAGCGCCATGCGCAGTTGCGAGGTGAAGCGGCTGGTCTTTTCTTCGACGGCAGCGGTGTACGGCGAACCGGCCAGACAGCCGATTGAGGAAAGCGACCCGACCGCGCCGACCAATCCTTACGGCGAAACCAAGCTGGCCTTTGAGCAGGCGCTGCGCTGGTTCAGTCAGGCGTATGAACTGCGCTATGTCGCGCTGCGTTATTTCAATGCCGCCGGAGCGACAGTCAATTGCGGCGAGCATCACGAGCCGGAAACTCACCTGATTCCGATTGTGCTAGAAGCGGCAGCGGGGCGGCGCGAATTTGTCGAAGTGTTCGGGGCTGATTACCCGACCCGCGACGGCACGTGCGTGCGCGATTACATTCACGTGACCGATCTGGCCCGCGCTCACATGCTGGCGCTGGACGTGACGGCGACACGCAGCGCCGTTTACAATCTCGGCTGCGGCGGCGATGGTGACACCGTGCTGGAAGTCATCAACGCTGCCCGCGAAGTCACCGGGCAACCAGTCAGTGTCCGCACCAGCGCGCGACGATCCGGCGATCCGGCGGTGCTGATTGCCAGTTCCGACCGCATCAGAACGGAACTCGGCTGGCGGCCCGAAAAGCAGGACCTGCACGCCATCATCGCTTCCGCGTGGCAGTGGATGCAGCGACACCCGCACGGTTATCAACACGAGGCGCAACCCGCCGACAGCCGCCGATGAATCACATGCAGCCACAGGCCGAACGATTACGCCGCGAGTTTCAGCGGCAGCAGGGTCGCCGCGCGCGCATCTTTCGCGCGCCGGGCCGCGTCAATCTGATCGGTGAACACACCGATTACAACGATGGCTTTGTGTTGCCGATGGCGATTGACCGGGCAACTTTTGTGGCGGCGGCTGAACGCGCTGATCGCTGCGTTCGCGTGCAGTCGCTCACCATCGGCGAGCAGTTTGAATTTGATCTCGATCAGCCGTCAGCAGCCCGCCGGGGCGCCTGGTCTGATTATGTCGAAGGCGTGGCCCGGGTGCTTGAAGCCAGCGGGCAGCGCCTGACCGGAGCCGAGCTGCTGATTGATTCGGATGTGCCGACCGGCGCGGGCCTGTCATCTTCGGCGGCGCTGGAAGTTTCAGTCGGCCTCGCGCTGCTTTCGCTGGCCGGAGCCGCAATTGACCGCACGGCGCTCGCCCTGGCCGGACAGCAGGCCGAACACGAATATGTCGGCGCGAAGGTCGGCATCATGGATCAGATGGCCGCCGTGTACAGCCGCGCGGGCCATGCCATCCTGCTTGACTGCCGCCGACTCCAAAACGCACGCCAACACCGGGTCCGACGCCTTCTCCGTCTCCGCCGACTCCCACGTCAACGCCGGAGATAATCGTC
>CAYWDW010000042.1:0-883 GCA_964457105.1 uncultured Heliobacteriaceae bacterium | reverse complement strand
CTGCATCAGCCTGACATTTCAGTTGTCGTGTGTGATTCGCGAGTCAGTCACACGCTGGCTTCGTCGGCCTACAACACGCGCCGCGCCGAATGCGAAGAGGGCGTCCGGCGGCTCAGGCAGTTTCTGCCGGAGATTCAGGCGCTGCGTGATGTCAGCGTGGACGAGTTCAGACAGTATGAAGCGCAACTGCCCGACGTGATTCGTCGCCGCTGTCGTCACGTCATCACTGAAAATGCGCGGACGCTGGCGGCGGCGAGCGCGCTTCGGGCAGATCAGATGGATGAAATGGGACGGCTGATGGTCGCCTCGCATCAGTCGCTGCGCGATGATTACGAAGTCAGTTGCGCAGAACTGAACCTGCTCGCCGACACGGCGCTCGGCATCAGCGGCGTCCTCGGCGCGCGGATGACCGGCGGCGGTTTTGGCGGCTGCACAGTCAGCCTGGTGCGCACGGAGGCCGTGCCGGATTTCACTGAAACCATCACGCGCGCTTATCAGCAGCGCTTCGGTCAGATGCCGGGCGTCTATCCTGTGAGCGCGGGCGCAGGCGCGACTGAACTGCCCTGACTTTCTCATTAAGATTCCTGCACCAGTCTCATTCACTGCATACCGTTCGAGAACGTACAGGCCGCATACAAATCCTGCATTGAAGACACCCGCCCTGACCTGGCAATAACTCATCAACCAGGCGGCAAATGTTGCGGTCACTTCGCCTCTTCAACATCCACCCGCCGCGCCGCGCATCTGGCACATTCGTTGCACTGCATGTCATGCATACTTGCCTGAAAAACTATTAGATCGTTGGCAGCGGTGTGTCCGGTCCAGTACGCGAGCGTCAGCGAGCGCCCTGGCACGACAGACCGAGGCGCTCGCGCCAGTGTCA
>CAYWDW010000041.1:0-14390 GCA_964457105.1 uncultured Heliobacteriaceae bacterium | reverse complement strand
ATCAGATGACCGAGGCGCGCGCGCTGCTGAAGGCCGTCAAAGAAACCGGGCGCGTCGTGCAGGTCGGCACACAACGCCGCAGCGCGCGAAATACTCTTCGCGCGAAAGAGTATCTGCACTCCGGCGAATTCGGCGAGATCACGATGGTCGAGATGTGTACCAACGCGAATCAGCCTGGACGCTGGCGGCGCCCGCATCTGGTCGCAGCCCTGCGGCAGGAAGACACCGATTGGAAACGCTTCGTGATGACGCGCACGAAAGACGCTTTCGACGCGCAGAAATACTTTGAGTATCGGTTGTACTGGCCGTATTCATCGGGCATTCCCGACCAGTGGATGGTTCATCAAATTGACTTGCTGCATTTCATCACCGGATTCAATCGCCCGCGCAGCGTCGTCGCGCAGGGCGGCATTTACAGTTGGCATGATGGACGCATCAATCCCGACACCCTGACAGCGGTGTTTGATTACGGGCCGCTCAACGATCCGGCGCAAGGTTTTCAGGTCATTTATTCCAGTCGGATGAACAACTCGGTAGGCGGCAACCGCGATCTTTACTACTCAATCAACGGCGTATTCAATGCCAGCGTCGGAGAGGTCTCGCCGGAAGGCGGATTGACCGAGCGTTATGCGAAGGGCAAATACAAGCCGACGACGCTGACCAGGAAGATGCTCGCGAGCGAGCGCGGCAGCACGGAACTGGCCGCGCCGAACACCAAAGCCGATCCGTCGGTTGTCGCGCATATGCGTAACTGGATCGAGTGCATCCGCAGTCGCAAAACGCCGGTCGCCGGCATCGAAGCGGGCTACAACCACTCGGTCGCGCTGTGCCTGACGACCGCCGCGCTGCATAGCGGCAAACGCGCGAGCTTTGACGAAGCAAAGCAGGAAGTGACGCTGGCGTAATTTCTGGTGAGGCTGTCAATGATCGAAACTGAAGCACAACTTGAAGACCGGCTGTCCACGCCATCCGAAACCGATCTGGCGACGATGCGCCGCTTGTCGGGCGACATCATCATCCTCGGCGCGGGCGGCAAGATGGGGCCGTCGCTCGCACGGCGCATCAAACGCGCGACTGACGCGGCGAACGTCGCGCGGCGCATCATCGCCGTCTCGCGCTTTTCAGCTCCGCAATCGCGCGATGAGCTTGCAGGCGCGGGCGTCGAGACGATCTCGTGCGACCTGCTTGACCGCGAGCAAATCGCCGCTTTGCCTGATTGCGAAAACGTCTTTTTTCTGGCGGGCAGAAAATTCGGCTCGACTGAACGCACCGACCTGACGTGGGCGATCAACAGCTACGCGCCTGGCCTGGTGGCTGATCGTTACCGCGCCTCGCGCATCGTGGTCTTCTCGACGGGCAATGTCTATCCGTTCGTCAGCGCGGCGGCGGGCGGTTCGGTTGAAAGCGACGCGCCGCAGCCGCGCGGCGAATACGCCAGTTCGTGTCTGGGGCGCGAGCGCGTCTTTGAATATTTCTCGCACACGCACGGCACGCGCTCGCTGATCTTCCGGTTGAATTATGCAGTTGATTTGCGCTATGGCGTCCTCGTGGACATTGCGCGCAAGGTTCACGCCGGGCAGCCGGTTGATCTGACGGTTCCGGCCTTCAATGTCATCTGGCAGGGCGACGCGAATTCGTATGCGCTGCGCTCGCTGGAACTGTGCGAGTCGCCGCCGCGCATCCTGAACGTGACCGGGCCGGAAACGATTGCCACGCGCCGCGCGGCGGAGTTCTTCGCCGCTCGCTTCAACCGCGAGGCCATTTTCCAGGGCGCGGAAGCTGACAGCGCGTTGCTCAACAACGCCGCGCTGTGTCACCGGCTGCTCGGTTATCCGGCGGTCACGCTCGGCGAATTGATGGAACTCGTCGCGCGCTGGATCGAAGTCGGCGGCGCGAGCCTGAACAAGCCAACGAAGTTTGAAGCTGTGGACGGGAGATACTGATGCCGATTGATGCAACCTTGCGGGCGAGTTTGTTTGACGGGCTGGCAATTCCCGCGCATCCGCTGGCGCTCGATGCTGAGCGTAAACTGGACGAGCGGCGGCAACGCGCCCTGACTCGTTATTACTGCGATGCAGGCGCGGGCGGCATCGCGGTCGGCGTGCATACGACGCAGTTTGCGATTCGTGATCCGCAGGTCGGTTTGTTCGAGCCGGTGTTGCGACTGGCGTTGGAAACCATAAGCGAATGGGAGCGGCAAAACGGCAAGCGACTCGTCAAAGTGGCAGGCGTTTGTGGCGCGACTGGACAGGCAGCGCGTGAAGCGATGTTGGCGAAAGAGACTGGTTACGACATCGGATTGCTGAGTCTTGCGGCAATGCGCGATGCTTCGACGCCGGAACTGATCGCGCATTGTCGGCGCGTGGCCGAGGTGATTCCGCTCTTCGGTTTTTATCTGCAACCGGCGGTCGGCGGGCGACGGCTGGATTATCGTTTCTGGCGCGAGTTCTTCGAGATCGAAAACATCGCGGCAGTGAAAGTCGCGCCGTTCAATCGCTATCAGACGCTCGATGTCGTGCGCGCGCTGGCCGCGAGCGGGCGGCAAAACGAAGTCGCGCTTTACACCGGCAACGACGACAACATCGTGGGCGATCTGCTGACGGAGTTTCGGATCAGTACCGGGAGCGGTAGCGACCGGGTGATGAAGGTTCGCTTTGCCGGTGGTTTGCTCGGTCACTGGGCGGTGTGGACCAAACGCGCGGTGGAATTGCTCGCCGAAATCAAAGCGGCGCGCTCGAACGGCAAGGCGTTCGAGGCGCTGGCGCGGTCCGCCGAAGTCACCGATGCGAACGCGGCGCTGTTCGACGCGCCGAATAATTTCGCCGGATGCATCGCCGGTTTGCACGAGGTGTTGCGCCGTCAGGGCCTGCTCGCGGGCCGCTGGTGTCTCGACCCGCGCGAAGAGCTTTCGCCTGGACAGATGGCGGAGATTGATCGCATTTATGATTGGTATCCGCAACTGAACGACGATGAATTTGTCGCGCAGAATCTGGAGCGCTGGTTGAAATGAAGAAGACGAGCAGTCATCTCTCAAGACGCGAATACCTGAAGCTGCTGGGCGCGGGGACGGCGGCCCTGGCCGCGTCCGACATCCTGCCTGCGGCGACAGGTCAGCCGGATCGCTCCAGCCTTGTCTGGTATCGCCAGCCCGCAACCGAATGGGCGGAAGCGCTGCCCATCGGCAACGGGCGGCTCGGCGCGATGATTTTCGGCGGCATTCAGTCCGAACGCCTGCAGCTTAACGAAGACACGGTCTGGGCCGGCGAAAAGCTCGACCGCAACAATCCCGCAGGGGCGCGCGCCATGCCCGAAGTTCGCCGACTGCTGCGGGCAGGTAAACTCAGGGAAGCCGAAGCGCTCGCCGACAAAAGCATCATCTCCGTGCCGCGCCGCCTGCCGCCTTACCAGCCCCTCGGCGATCTGCGGCTGCGCTTCAGCGGGCAGGAAGACGCGGGCGATTACCGGCGCGAACTTGATCTGGCGACGGGCATCGCGCGCATTACTTACCGCGCGGGCGGCGCGCAGTTCACGCGCGAAATCTTCGCTTCAGCGCCCGATCAGGTCATCGTCGTCCGGCTGACCTGCGACCAGCCGGCACGACTCTCCTTCGCCGCCACGCTCACGCGCGCAGCCGACAGCAAAACCACCGCCATCAGCCCCGACCGCGTTGTACTCGCAGGCGAAGCGATTGCCAGAGGTGAACGCCATCACGCCGAGCCGAAGGTCGGCGTGAAATTCCGGGGCGTGCTTCAGGTGCTGGCCGCCGGAGGCCGCACGCGAATCGAAGGCGATGAAGTCAGAGTCGAGGCCGCCGACGCCGCGACGCTGCTGCTCGTTGCGGCCACGACGCTGCACCGGAAGAACCCTGCCGTCAGATGCGAGCAACACCTGGTCGCCGCAAAAAAGCCTTATGCGCGGCTGCGCACCGCCCACGTCGCCGATCACGAGCGGCTCTTCCGCCGCGTCGAATTTCGCCTGGCCGCCCCCGTGCCGAACCTGCCGACCGATGAACGGCTCAGGCGCGTGCAGGCGGGCGAAAGTGACCTGGCGCTTGAGACGCTTTATTTCCAGTTCGGGCGCTACCTGCTGATGGGCAGCAGCCGCCCCGGCACGATGGCTGCGAATTTACAGGGCATCTGGAACGACCAGCTCGCGCCGTCGTGGGACAGCAAGTACACGATCAATATCAACACCGAGATGAACTACTGGCCGGCGGAGGTCTGCAACCTGTCGGAGTTGCACGAACCGCTTTTTGACCTGATTGACAACGCGCGCGCAGACGGGCGGCACGTGGCGCAGGCGCTCTACGGTGCGCGCGGTTTCGTCATGCATCACAACACGGACGCGTGGGGGCACGCCGTGCCGATTGACGGCGTCGGTTCGGGCCTCTGGCCGATGGGCGCGGCGTGGCTGAGCCTGCATCTGTGGGATCGTTACGATTACACGCGCGACCGCAAATTCCTGGCGCGCCGCGCTTACCCCGTGATGAAGGAGGCCGCCGAGTTCCTGCTCGATTATCTGGTTGACGACGGCCAGGGGCGGCTGATTACGGGGCCGTCACTTTCGCCGGAAAACCGCTACCGCCTGCCCGACGGTGCGGTGGGCAGGCTCTGCCTGGGGCCGACGATGGATCTTCAGATCACGCAGGCGCTCTTCAGCCGCGTCATCGAAGCGGCCCGCCTGCTCGGCCTTGACCAGGAATTCAGCGACAAACTTGCCGCCGCGCGCGCGCGCCTGCCGAAGATGAAGATTGGCAGACACGGGCAGTTGCAGGAGTGGCTGGAAGATTACGACGAACCTGATCCGGGTCATCGTCACATCTCGCACCTCTTCGCGCTGCATCCCGGCGATCAGATCACGCTGCACGGGACGCCGGAACTGGCGCGCGCGGCGCGCGTTTCGCTGGAGCGCCGCCTGCAGGCGGGCAGCGGCCACACCGGGTGGAGCCGCGCGTGGATCATCAATTTCCAGGCGCGACTCGGCGAAGGCGACCTGGCGCACGAACACCTCGTCGCGCTGCTGGCCAAATCCACGCTGCCGAACCTGCTCGACAATCATCCGCCGTTTCAGATTGACGGGAACTTCGGCGGCACCGCGGGAATCTGCGAGATGCTGTTGCAGAGCCACGCTGGCGAACTCAGCTTTCTGCCCGCGCTGCCCCGGGCCTGGGCGGAAGGTTCGATCAGGGGCCTGCGCGCGCGCGGCGCAGTGGGAGTTGACCTGAACTGGTCGGCGGGCCGGGCGACGCTGGCCGTGCTGCGACCTGCCGTGAACGGCCAGCACCGCCTGCGACCGCCGCGCGGCCAGCGGATTGCTCAGGTCACTCTCAAAGGAAAGAAATTGCCGGTCAGCGCGGACGCTCAGGGACTGGTGAGTCTGAAGCTGATGGCCGGGAAAGAATACCAGGTTACTTTCGCACCCACAGCGAAGCAGCACGCTTCGTCATCCGGTGGAGGCTGAGCTTGACTTTGTCCTTAATCTGACCTGATCGCAGCCGGTCAGCCTTTGCATAAATCCTGAGACCCAGGGTAAAAACTGTCTGTCTTCCTGATCGTCTTCAAAAAACCGGATTCAAGTTCTGAGGCCGGAGCATCGCCGCAATAATGTCAGGTCATCTGCTCAGATGACTGCCGATTCGCTCACAATTATTTTCCGACTGCGAGGAGAACCAGAACCATGACGATGATGCCGACTCCCCTGACGATGCGTGTGTTGATGGAACGCGGGCCGCTGTTTGCGCCGGACACCGAAGTGGTCTCGAAAATGCGCGATGGTGTTCACCGCTACACTTACGCCGATCTCGGACGCCGCGCGCAGCAACTGGCGCACGCGCTGAAAAAGCTTGGCGTCCGCGAGGGCGACCGCGTGGCCACGCTCGCCTGGAACAGTTACCGGCACCTGGAACTTTATTATGCGATTCCGCTGATGGGCGCAGTGCTGCACACGCTCAACCTGCGCCTCGCGTCCGATCAGCTTGCCTACATCATCAATCACGCCGAAGACTCGGTGATCTGCGTGGATGAAGACCTGCTGCCGATTCTTGAAAAGCTCGCCGCTCAGATGCCGACCGTCAGACACTTCGTCGTCATGAGCAACACCGGCGCATTCACGACCGAACTGAAACCCGCGCATGATTACGAACAACTGATCGGCGGCGAATCAACAACGTATGCCTGGCCTGAGCTGGATGAAAATATGCCGATGGGGTTGTGTTACACGAGCGGCACGACCGGCCACCCGAAAGGCGCGATGTACACGCACCGGTCGAATTACCTGCACACCGTCACGCAATGCATGGCCGACAGCCTGGGCGTGTCGCACGCTGACACGCTGATGGCCGCGGTGCCGATGTTTCACGCCAATGCGTGGGGGCTGCCTTATGCGGCCACGATGCTGGGCGCGAAACAGGTGTTTCCCGGCTCGCTGATGGACGGCGCTTCGATCTGTCAGTTACTACAGGATGAAAAAGTCACCTGCACCGCCGGCGTGCCGACGATCTGGCTCGGCGTGCGCATCGAACTTGAAAAAAATCCCGGCAAATACGATCTGTCGCACCTGCGGACGATGACCTGTGGCGGATCGGCTCCGCCGCGCGCGCTGATTGACTGGTTCGAGACCAGTCTGGGCGTTGAATTCGTGCAGGCCTGGGGCATGACCGAAACCAGCCCGCTCGGTTCGGTGGCGCGCCTGAAACCGGAGATGAAAAGCTGGCCGCGTGAAAAACAGCTCGACATCAAACAGCGCTGCGGCATCATCGCGCCCGGCCTTGAAGCGCGCGTGGTTGATGACGACGGCCACGAAGTCGCGCACGACGGTGCCGCCATGGGCCGCCTGCTGGTGCGCGGCCCCTGGATTGCCAGCAGCTATTACAAGGTTGATGCGCCTGACCGCTTCCCCGATGGCTGGTTCGACACCGGCGACATTGCGACGATTGACGACAAAGGTTACATCGCCATTGCCGACCGCGCGAAGGATGTCATCAAAAGCGGCGGCGAATGGATTTCATCGGTGGACATGGAAAATATGATTATGGCTATTCCCGGCGTGAGCGAAGCCGCCGTCATCGGCGTCAGTCATCCGAAATGGCAGGAACGCCCGCTCGCCTGCGTCGTCGTCAAACCCGGCGGCACGGTGACAAAGCAACAGGTGCTTGAATACCTGACGCCGCGCGTAGCGAAATGGTGGCTGCCCGATGAAGTCGTCTTTCTCGACGCGCTGCCGAAAACCAGCGTCGGCAAATTCGACAAGAAAGTACTGCGAAAACAGTTCGAGAACTTTCAGTTGCCGGGTTAAAGCAATGTCGGCCTGAGTGAGCCGCTCCCTCACGGTCGCGGTACTGTACCGCGCGCGTCAGCAAGCGGTGACTGAAGACAAGCCGTATGGTCTGATGGAAATTCGCTGGCGCAATCGCGCAATCAATGTCGAGTCCGGCGCGCTGATGGGCATTCTCAACGTGACGCCGGACTCTTTTTCTGATGGTGGCCGCTTTGCTGAAATGCCGACGGCAGTGACGCAGGCCGCAGCAATGGCGGCGGCAGGCGCGATGTTCATTGACATCGGCGGCGAATCAACGCGGCCAGGCGCGCCATCTGTCTCCGCTGAACTTGAAGCGGCGCGAGTGCTGCCGGTGATTGAAGCCCTCGCTGAGTTGCGCGCGCACGGCAGGTTCGATGCGCTGCTCTCAATTGACACGCGCAAGCCCGCCGTCGCCCGCGCCGCACTGCAAGCGGGCGCTGACCTGGTCAACGATGTGACGGGGCTGCGCGATCCGGCGATGCGCGCGGTCTGCGCTGAATTCGGCGTGCCCGCCGTGCTGATGCACATGCGCGGCACACCTGAAACGCTCGCCTGGTCGCAGGAAGCGCAGCCCTTCAATGATGTGGTCAGCGAAGTGCGCGATGAACTGGCCGAACTCGCGGCGGGCGCGCTCGCTGCCGGAGTGCCTTCAGTCATCCTCGATCCGGGCTTCGGTTTCGGCAAAAGTCCTGAACAGAATCTTGAACTGATCCGGCGAATCAGTGAAATCAAAACGCTCGGCCATCCGGTGTTGCTGGGCGCTTCCAGAAAGAGTACGCTGGGCCGGATCACAGGCATCGCGGCGGCGGCGGAACGCGATCCGGCCAGCCTTGCCGCGCATCTGTTCGGACTGATGCAGGGCGCTGACATCCTGCGCGTACACGATGTCGCCGGGCACGCGCAGGCCATCAAAGTCTGGCGGCGTTTGTGGTCGCGCTGAAGGTTTCGTTTATGGACAAGGTTGTGTTATCGGGGCTGGAATTTTACGGGCGTCACGGAGTTCACGACGAAGAGAACACACTTGGCGCGCGGTTCGTCATTGACCTTGAAATGTTCCTGCCGCTCGAAGGCATTTCGGACCGGCTGAAAGAAACGGTGGATTACAGCGCGGTTTACGAAATCGTCAGGCACGAAGCCACCGTCAGCCGCTATTACCTGATCGAAGCGCTGGCCAACCGCATCGCGGCACAGGTGCTGGAAAAACAGCCCGGAGTCGAACGCATCATCGTCCGTGTTCATAAACCACACGCGCCCATCCAGGGCGTCTTCCGCGATGTTTACGCCGAAGTCGTCCGCGAACGCATACCGCCGTGTCTGGAGTAGTCGCCTTCATCGCCATCGGTTCCAATCTGGGCGACCGGCTCAATCATCTGCGCGTGGCTGCCCGTGCGCTCGCCCGGCATCCGGCCATCAGTCGGCTTGTTTGCAGCCGCATTTACGAAACCGCGCCGGTTGGCGGGCCGCCGGGTCAGGGAGCATTTCTCAACGCGGCCTTACAGCTTGACACCACGCTGTCAGCCCGCGAACTGCTGGAACTTCTGCTCACGCTTGAACGTTCACGCGGACGTGAACGCCTTGAGCGCTGGGGGCCGCGCACGCTTGATCTGGACCTGTTGCTGTATGGTTCTGAAATCATCTGTGAACCAGGCCTGACTGTTCCGCACCCGCGCCTGCACGAAAGAAACTTTGTCCTCGCGCCGCTGTGCGACCTGGCGCCTGATTTGATTATTCCCGGTCGCGGGCAAACGGTCAGCGAACTATTTGCCAGCGTCGGCAGCGCGGGCCTGCAACTGACCAGCTTCAGTTTTTGACAACAGCAAAGATCAACACGCCAACTGATTCCTGATTCCTGATTCCTGATTTTTATAAAAACAGGAATCAGGGTTCAGGAATCAGGATTCAGGTGAGACTGCTTTATCCAACCCTTTGCCGAGGCCGCTTATGAAAAAGAGATTTCACTTGCTGAGCCTGATTCTTTCGCTCTCCGTCTGCCTGTCAGTCACCGCACAGCAGCGTGTGCCGACGATTGATGACCTGCTGCATGTCAGGCAGGCAGGCGGCGCGCAGATTTCGCCCGATGGCAGCCGCGTCGCTTACACCGTCAATGAAAGCGATTTCAAACAGGATGCCTTCGTCACGCAGATCTGGCTGGCCGATGTCAAAACAGGCCGCACGTTTCAGCTCACGCGCGGCGAAAAGTCAGCCGGTAATCCGCAATGGTCGCCCGATGGCGAATGGCTGGCATTCACGAGTGATCGTGTCGGCAGCAAAAATCAGCTTTTCGCCATTCGCCCCGACGGCGGCGAAGCCGTGCAACTGACCAAAGCCGAAAGCGGCGTCGGCGGTTACGCCTGGTCGCTCGATGGCCAAAGCATCGCCTTTACCACGAGCGACGCTGACGCAAAGGCCGCGAAGGAGCGCAGGGATTACCTCGGCGATTTTGAAGTCGTGCGGAAGGAATACAACTACTCGCACCTCTGGACGCTGAAGGTGGCCGAAGCGATGAAAGAACCTGTCGCCGGCACGCAGCGCACCAGGGGCAAAGACTTCACTGTTGGCGGATTCGCGTGGTCGCCCGACGGGTCGCGCATCGCTTTCAGCGCCACGCTCAACCCCGATCTGATCAACAGCGGCACGTCTGACATTTACCTGCTGACCATCGCCGACAACTCGGTGAAAAAGCTCGTCGCGCAACCCGGCCCTGACAGCAATCCGCGCTGGTCGCCTGACGGCAGGCAGCTTGTCTTTTCTTCAGCCATGGGCAACGCCAGGTTTTTTCACGCGAATTCAAAACTCGCGGTCGTTTCCGCTGAAGGCGGCGCGCCGCGTTCGATCACTGATTCATTCGACGAACAGCCCGGCCTGATTGACTGGAACGCTGACGGCATTTACTTCTCCGCTTTGCAAAAGACCGCCGCGCACCTGTTCCGTGTTGATCCGGCGACGGCCAGAGTCACGCGCCTGAGCAATCCTGACAATCTGATGGCCGGTGGCTTCAGCCTGACGCGCGATGGCAAACACGCCGCTTTCACTGCGCCGTCGCCGGTTTCGCTCAGCGAGATTTTCGTCACTGACCTGCCAGGCTTTGCGCCGCGCAAACTGACGGCGATGACCGATCAGGTCAAAAACTTCAAACTCGCCACGCGCGAAGTCATCTCGTGGAAGAGTCAGGACGGTGCCACCATCGAAGGCATTCTGATCAAGCCCGCCGATTTCGATCCGTCAAAAAAATATCCGCTGCTCTGTGTCATTCACGGCGGCCCGACCGGGATTGATCGCCCGACGCTGCTTGACGCGCGGTATTATCCGGCGGACATCTGGGCCGGACGCGGCGCGCTCGTTTTGAAAGTCAACTATCGCGGCAGCGCCGGTTATGGTGAAAAATTCCGACAGCTCAACGTCCGCAACCTCGGCGTCGGCGATGCGTGGGATGTGATTTCGGGCGTTGATTATCTGATCGGCAAAGGCTGGGTTGATGCGGCAAAGGTCGGCTGCATGGGCTGGAGCCAGGGCGGTTACATATCGGCGTTTCTGACGGCATCATCAGATCGCTTTGCCGCGATTTCAGTCGGCGCGGGCATCTCGAACTGGGCGACCTATTATTACAACACCGACATCACGCCGTTCACGATTCAGTATCTTGGCGACGACCCGGCGGACGATCCTGATATTTACGCGAAGACTTCGCCGATGACTTACATCAAAAAGGCGAAGACGCCGACGTTGATTCAGCACGGCGAATTCGACCGGCGTGTGCCGATTCCGAACGCCTATGAACTGCGGCAGGGCCTCGAAGATCGCGGCGTGCCGGTCGAGATGATCGTGTACAAAGGCTACGGTCACGGCATCACGAAACCGAAATCCATGCGCGCCGTGATGCAGCACAATCTGACGTGGTTCAATCATTACCTCTTCGGCGACGCGAAGCCGGTGTTTGCGAAACCGGACGTGCCGAAGAAGGACGAGAAGATGGAGAAGGCGGTGGGCAATTAATCAGCAAATTACCCTGAACGTCAGATTGATGCGCGCTCCCGTTTCAGTTGAAGTTTTCGGCACCTGATGCCGCCAGTGATGCTGTGTCGGGCCTTTCATCAATAGCAGGCTGCCGTCCGTCAGATCAAGGCTGATCGTCGTCAGATCCCTGCGTTTTTTGTGTCTGAACTGAAAGCGCCGGGTCGCGCCAAAGCTGACTGAAGCGATCACCGGATGCGCGCCAAGTTCAGGTTCGTTGTCCTGATGCCAGCCCATGCGGTCCTGACCGTCACGATACAAATTCAGCAGCACGCTGTTGAAGACAACTCCGGCGGCCTGGTTGCAACGAACTCTGATTTCATCGAGCGACGGAAGCCATGGCAGCGGCTGGAGCGTGAGGTTTGAATAGGTGTAGCTGGCGCCTGCATCGCCATACCACGCGGTCAGGCGCGGCTGCCTGAATTCCCGACCATACAGCCTGATCTTTTCCTGCCGCCAGGCAATCTGTTCGCTGAGCTGCTGAAACAGACGGTCGCTGTCGGCTGATGAAAAGAATGCCTGATCCAGAAAGACTTCTGCATCAGGCATGGTGATTTGCGTCAACATTGAAACTGCGGCTGACTATTGCTCAACTTTTTTCAGATACAGTTCAGGATTTTTCTTCACTGTATCCACGCAATCGGCGCAGCAGAAATAGACCGTGCGGCCCAGGATTTCAGCCTTCACGCTTTTGTCAACCTTTTCGCCAGTCACCGGGCAGGTCTCGACGCCGTCGCCTTTGCCCAGGAATTTGGCTTCCCCGTCTTTGGGCTGCGCGCCGTGTTCTTCGTGGTGCGCGTGGCCTTCAGGTTTGGCCATGCCCTTGACCGCCGCGATCTGCTCGGCTTCGGTCTTTTTCACGTATTTTGCCGGATTCTTCTTGGCGGCGGCGAGGCAGTCTTCGCAGCAGAAGTAAACCGTGCGGCCATAGAATTCGGCCTTGTTGGTTTTGCTGCTGATGGTTTCGCCGCTGACCGGGCAGGTTTCGATGCCGTCGCCCTTGCCCATGAATTTGTCGCTGTTCTGGTCGGCTTTGGCCGTCTGTTTGTGATCCTTGTGCTGGTCCTGACCCTTGTGTTTGTCGTGAGCTTCGGCGGCCACGACGAGCGCGAGCAGCGCCACCAGGGTGACGAGAAAACGAGTGTGGATTGAAATTCTGTGCATACTGATTCTGATCCTTCCTTGAGTGTTGCAGTTGAAAACTGCCTGAGATAGTACAGGTCGCAGACCGCGCCGTCCAGTCACGTCCGGCAGCCGCCTTCAGCCAAAGAGTTTGCCGAAATAATAAGGCATCGCCTCGCGCCACCAGGGCCAGTCGTGATTGACATCGTGGCCCCAGACATCCAGCCAGTGCGGAATGCCTTTGCTGTCGAGAATCTGCGACAACTGTCGCGAACGATCCGGCGCTTCATAGGCTCCCTGGCCGCTGAAGATGATGATGCGCCGCCCGCCGTGTTGCAGAATCGGCAGATGGTAGCTGTCATTCAGCTTCGACAGGTAATCCACCGGATTATTGAAATACACGTCATCGTTATAAAACCCATGCAGGTAGCTGCGAATGTCATAACTGCCACTGAGCAGAATCGCGCCGCCAAACAGGTCGGGATGACGAAAGAAAATATTGCCCGCCAGATAAGCGCCGAGGCTGATGCCCACCACGATCGGCTTTGCCTGAGCGTCGCGGCAGTCGCTGCGAATCAGCGGCAGGACTTCTTCCGTGATGTAACCATCGTAGCGCTTCAGCCATTCGATCTTTTCCGGCGGCGAAGCGCGATTATTGAGCAGCGCCTGACTGTTCACGCTGTTGACCGAATAGATTTTGGCCCGGCCTTCATCCAGCCACCATTTGACTGAATCAATCAGGTGAAAGCGTTCGTATTCGAGAAAGTCAGCCGCCGCCGTCGGCAGCATCAGCACCGGCGGGCCGTAATGACCGTAAGCCACCAGTGGCATGTTCTGAAACAGCCGTTCACTGTACCAGCCTGTAATGTCTCTGCGCATGCGGGATATGTCTCCTGAAATTTAGTTGAATGGACAGCGAACGGTCCGTTCGCTGCTGACTGCTGAAACTGCGTCCTGGGATCAGAAGCAGTAAGCTTTATCCTGTCTGCGCCGCGGGCACATTCAATCCGCTGCGCAGCAGACAAATTCAATCTTCCGCGCAGCAGACAAATTCAATTCGCTGCGCCGCGGAGCATTCAATCGTCCGCGCAGCGGACAAATTCAATAGCGGCGGGTGAAACCCGCCGGAGCAGGCAGCGTGCTACCGTCCCTGAAAGGTACGCAGTCGTAATCCTACTCTTTCAGATTCGCCATATTTGTCTGTTCGCTTCGGCGGGTTACACCCGCCGCTATTGAATTTGTCTGCTGCGCGGAAGATTGAATTTGTCTGCTGCGTGGCGGATTGAATATGCCTGCGGCGCGGACGATTGAATGCTCCGCTGCACGGACAAGATAAGGTTTACTGACTTCCTTAGCGATCATTGCTTCAGTTCACCGAGTTCATCTTTCGCCCGCTGATTTGCCGGATCAATTTGCAAGGCTTTCTGAAACGCCGCCCGCGCCTGTTCATTGCGTCCGATGGCCTTCAGCCCCAGACCGGCCAGCACAAAGCGCAGCGCGCCGTGTGGCGGCGTCACTTCGGTTTCATTCAGGCGCTGATCGTCAGCAAGCGCGGCGAGCCGTTCAGACAACGCTCGCGCTTCGGCGGCGCGCCCGGTGTGCGCAAGCGCGACGGCCTTGAAGTAATAATGCTCAGACCAGGGTTCACCCGGTTCAACCGGAGATTTGAGCGGCTCGGTGGCGGCGCGCTGCCACCATTTTTCGGCTTCAGCGCGATTGCCTGCGGCTGCAAATTCACGCGCGGCGGCCACGTATTCACGCGCCTGCGATGACCAGGCCGAACGACCGACACCGAACTGCGGCGGATACTCAGTCGCTTTGACAAATTCAGCCGCAGCTTCGGCGTGCCGCCCTGCGCGCTGATGCTCACGCGCCAGGCCCAGGTGCGCGCGGCGATAAATTGAAAGCGCCGAACGGTCGCCTTCGCCTGAAGTGAAGTTATGCTGCTCAAGCAACCGCGC
>CAYWDW010000040.1:10706-14442 GCA_964457105.1 uncultured Heliobacteriaceae bacterium | reverse complement strand
GCTTGAGCAGCAGGCCACCGTGACGCTGCCCGATGGCGCCGCGCACGGCGACCGCGAGACGCTGCAGCGGCTGATAGATGAACAGCTCGCCGACAATCTGCACAAGTGCGCGCAGATGGCGCTGCTGGTCAGGTAAGGTGAACTGCGGGGAACCTGGAACGCGAGCCTGGTGAGGCAGGCTCTGGTGAAAAGATGCCAAGACCGAATATCAATGACATTCAGTTGACGCCGTCGGTGCTGGATCGGCTGATTGATGACCGGCCTGGCATTTCGCAGCAGCTTGCTTCATCGCGCGCGGCGGGGTTGCGTGAATTGAAACAGGCGGTGCGGCGCGACCTGGAATGGCTGCTCAACACGCGCCAGGTCGTCGGCGGCGTGCCGCCGGAACTGAAGGAACTCAGCAACTCGGTCGCGGCTTACGGCGTGCCCGATTTCACGGCGCTCAGCATTCGCAATCCGGCTGATCAGCAGCATATGCAGCGCGAACTTGAAAATGCCATTGCCACCTTCGAGCCGCGACTCGAAGATGTCAGCGTGGTGCTCGAACCACCGGACGATGATCCGACCGTGCTGCGCTTCAGAATTGACGCCCGGCTCCGCGTCGAACCTTCGCCTGAGCCGGTGACGTTTGATACCACCCTGCAAACACACAGCGGAGCTTTCACGATCAGAGGTGATTGAAGCCTCTGCGCTGGCGAACTTATGCGCGACGAACTGCTCGAATATTACGAACGCGAACTGATCTTTCTGCGCCAGATGGGCGCGGAGTTTGCCCGCAAGTATCCGCGCATTGCCGCGCGGTTGCAGCTTGAACCCGACAAGTGCGAAGACCCGCACGTGGAGCGGCTGATTGAGGCGTTCGCCCTGCTGGCCGGGCGCGTTCACCTGAAACTCAATGACGAGTTTCCTGAAATCACTGAATCGCTGCTCAACGTTCTCTATCCGCATTACCTCGCGCCGATTCCTTCAATGTCCGTCGTGCAGTTTTCGATTGATCCGGCGCAGGGAAGGCAGACTTCAGGTTCGCTGATCGGGCCGGGGACGGTACTCTATTCAAAACCGGTCAGAGAAACGCGCTGCCGTTTTCGCACCTGCTACCCGGTCACGCTGTGGCCGCTGGAAGTGACTGCCGCCACGATTGAATCACCGACGCCGCTCAACAGTCGCGGCGTCTGGCCTGAAGCCGTCATCAAAATCAGTCTGCGCTGCCTGAACAATACCAGGCTTTCAAAGCTGCAACTGATCGCGGGCGAACAATCGGGCGGCGTTGAGCAGTTGCGGTTTTATCTGAACGGCGAACCGCAGCTTGTCTATCCGCTTTATGAACTGCTTTTCAATAACGCCGTGCGCGCTGAACTGCGCCCGGTCGTGAGCCGCACGAAAACGCGCATGCTGACATCCGCGCCCGATCCGGTGCCGGTCAGGTTGCGGGCCGTCGGCTTTGACGCGAATGAAGGCATGCTGCCTTACACGCCGCGCTCGTTTCCGGGCTACCGGCTGCTGACTGAGTATTTCGCGTTTCCCGAAAAGTTTCTGTTCTTCGATGTGCTGGGACTGGAGCAGGCCGTGCAGGCTGGTTACGGCGAGCAGTGTGAACTGGTCATCCTGCTGCATGAAGTCACGCCGCCGCCCGCGCCGATTGAGGCCGGAACTTTCCGGCTGGGCTGCACGCCGGTCATCAATCTGTTTCGCAAGACCGCTGAGCCGATTGCGCTGACGCAGCAGCAGCACGAATACCAGGTCATCCCGGACATTCATCGTCCGAATGCGACCGAGATTTATGCGATTGACGAAGTGACTTCGACCGATCCGACCTGGCAGCGTTCGCGGCGCTTTCAGCCGTTCTATTCGATTCGCCACACCGAAGAGCGCGAAGCGCAGCAGATGTTCTGGTATGCCACGCGCAAGGCTTCGCTGCGGCGTGATGATGAAGGCACGGAGCTGTTCATTTCGCTGGTTGATCTGGGGTTTGATCCGCACCTGCCCGCCGTCGAAACGCTGACGGTACACACGACCTGCACCAACCGCGACCTGCCGGGCAAGATGCCTTTTACCGGGGCCGACGGCGAATTTCAGATTGAAGGCGCTGATACGCGGGTGCGCGTGCGCTGCCTGAAAAAGCCGACCGCGACGCTGCGCCCGCCCTTGCGACGCGGCGCGCACTGGCGGCTGATTTCGCATCTGTCGCTCAATCACCTGTCGCTGGTTGAAAGCGCCGACGGGTCGCCCGATGCGTTGCGCGAAATTCTGCTGCTGTATGACTTCATGGATTCAGCCGCCACGCGCAAACAGATTGCCGGGCTGACCGGAGTTGCGAGCCGTCGCGTCACGCGGCAGACCGGATCGCGCATCGGCACGGGCTTTGTGCGCGGCCTTGAAACCACGCTCGAATTTGACGAGGAGCAGTTTGTCGGCACCGGCGTCTTTCTGCTCGCGGCGGTGCTGGAGCGGTTTCTCGGACTTTATGTCTCGCTCAATTCATTCAACCAGGTGGTGGTGCGCACCAGGCAACGGGAGAGAGAACTCAGAAAATGGCCGCCAAGAATGGGAGAACAGATCCTCCTCTGAGCAAACTGCTGTTTGATGAATCGTACCGCTTCAACTTTTTTCAGGCGGTGCGCCTGCTCGAACGACTCGCCCCGGCTGAACGCTGGCCGGTGGGTCGTGACGCCGAGCCGGAACGCGAAACGGTGCGGTTCAAAACGCCCGCGTCGCTCAATTTTCCGCCCAGTCAGTTGCGGCTGCTGCGGCGTCGCAACCCGGTCAGTGAAGCGCCGTCTGACACTGCACCTGACACCGGCGCACTGCCGACAGATGAACCGGGGCAGCCCGAAATGACGGTCGCTTTTATGGGGCTGACCGGGCCGCTCGGTGTGCTGCCGCATCCGTACACTGAACTGCTGATTGAAAGAATCGTGCGTTACCGCGATTACGCGCTGCTCGATTTTCTCGACCTCTTCAATCATCGGATGCTCTCGTTCTTTTACCGCGCCTGGGAAAAGCATCACTTCCCGGCGCTTTATGAAAGCCGTCGCGAAGATTATTTCACCAAAGCGCTGATGGCGCTGATCGGCCTCGGCACACGCGGCCTGACGGGACGGCTCGGATTGCCGGATGAAAGCCTGCTGCCCTATGCCGGCCTCATCGCGCAGCGACCGCATTCGGCCTCGGCCATCGCCGCGCTGTTGAGCGATCAGTTCGGCGTGCAGGTGCAGGTGATGCAATGCACAGGGCAGTGGCTGGAGCTTGATGATGACAGCGTGTCGCGTCTGGGCCAGGCCAACAGTCAGCTTGGCATCAGCACGGTGATGGGCTGTCGCGTCTGGGATCTGCAATCGAAGTTCAGGCTGCGGCTTGGCCCGCTGACTTTCAGGGAAATGTCGAATCTGCTGCCCGTGCCCGGTTCGCTCTTTGCCTCGCTGACGGTGGTTACGCGCTGGATGGCCGGGCCGGAATTCGATTTCGATGTGCAACTGGTCCTCAAAGCCAGCGAAGTGCGCGGCTGCGCGCTGACCACACGCGCCCGGCACAGGCCGATGCTCGGCTGGACGACGTGGCTCAAAACGCAGCCGTTTGACCAGGATGATGACCAGGTGGTGCTGGCAGTAAATAACTGATCGCGTGTTTTGAAAGGGGGCGGTCGGGTATGGAGTGCGGCGGCTTGTCCCCCCAGGTTGTTGGGCGGGGGCCCCGGGCGGGAAACGAGGAAAAACGGACCCCCCCCCGCGCGCACCAC
>CAYWDW010000040.1:0-10696 GCA_964457105.1 uncultured Heliobacteriaceae bacterium | reverse complement strand
TGTGGTGTGGGGCGTGTGTGGGGGGTTTGGTGTTGGGGGGGCGGGGCTTGGGTATGTGTGTTCCCGGGTATGCCACTGGGGCGCCCCCCCCCCGCACTCCATACCCTGTGGCATCGCTCTGGCACAGTTTCTCAAATACGCTCTGAGGAAGGAGACCTGCAATGAATCTTAATCTCAAATCTCTGATCAGCCGTCTCAACGATCAGTGTCGCAGCGCGCTCGAAGCCGCTGCCGGATTGTGCCTGTCGCGCACCAACTATGATGTTGATCTGGAACATCTGCTGCTCAAACTGATCGAACCTGCGGACACCGATGTTGCGCGCATCCTGCGCCATTACGAAGTTGACGTGGCGCGACTGGGCAAGGACCTGACGCGCGCGCTCGACCGTTTGAAAACCGGCAATGCCCGCACGCCTGCGCTCGCGCCCAATGTGCCCCGGCTGATTCAGGAAGCGTGGCTGCTCGCCTCAATCGAATTCGGCGCGTCAAAGGTGCGCTCAGGCCATCTGCTGCTCGCCCTGCTCAGCACTGACGACCTTGCCCGCATCGCCCGCGAAGCCTCGAAGGAGTTCAATGAAATTTCGGTCGAGGGGCTGAAGAAAAGCTTCGCTGACATCGTCGCCGGATCAGCCGAAGACAAGGCTGCGACTGCGGCTGCCGCGCAACCGTCAGATGGCGCGCCGACGGCGGGCGGCGTGCCGGGCAAAACGCAGGCGCTCGATCAGTTCACGATTGATCTGACGGCGCGGGCGCGGGCCGGAAAGATTGATCCCGTGCTGGGCCGCGATTTCGAGATTCGCCAGGTCGTGGACATTCTGACCCGCCGCCGCCAGAACAATCCGATTCTGACCGGCGAGGCCGGCGTCGGCAAAACCGCCGTCGTCGAAGGCTTCGCGCTCAGAGTCGCGCAGGGCGATGTGCCGCTGCCGCTCAGAAACGTGGCCGTGCGCACGCTCGACCTGGGGCTGCTGCAGGCCGGGGCGGGCATCAAGGGCGAATTTGAGAACCGCCTCAAATCAGTCATCGAAGAGGTCAAGTCATCGCCGCAGCCGATCATCCTGTTTATTGACGAAGCTCACACGATGATTGGCGCCGGCGGTCAGGCCGGACAGAACGATGCGGCCAATTTGCTCAAGCCTGCGCTCGCGCGCGGCGAACTGCGCACGATTGCCGCGACGACCTGGGCCGAATACAAAAAGTATTTTGAAAAAGACGCCGCGCTCGCCCGCCGCTTTCAGGTCGTCAAGGTCGAAGAGCCGGATGAAGCCAAAGCCATGGCGATGATGCGCGGCCTGGTTGACATGCTCGAAAACCATCATCGCGTGCGCATCCTCGATGAAGCCGTCGCCGATTCAGTGCATCTTTCGCATCGTTACATTTCAGGCCGTCAGTTGCCTGATAAATCGGTGAGCGTGCTTGACACGGCCTGCGCCCGCGTGGCGATTGGCCAGGCCGCGACTCCCTCAGCGGTTGAAGATGCCGAACGTCGCATCGCGCAACTGGCAACTGAAATCGGCGCGCTCGAACGCGAAGCCGTCACCGGCGCCGATCATCAGAAACGCCTCAATGAATTGCAGGCGGAAAAGTCAGCGCAGGAAGAAAGACTCGCCAGGTTCAAGGCGCAGTGGGATCGTGAAATCGAACTGATTAATCAGATTCGTGACCTGCGCGGCAGACTCGAAGCGCAGGCGAACGGCAACAACGGCAATAGCGCGGCGGCTGCCGCCGCTGCCGGCGCTGAGCCGGTCGCGGCTGAAGCAGGCGCGGCGATTGACGCTGACGCGCTGCGGGCGCAACTGGCGCAGCTCAACACCGAACTTGAACAGGTGCAGGGCGAGACGCCGCTGATGCAGGCCTGTGTCACTTCGCAGACCATTGCCGAAGTCATTTCAGGATGGACGGGCATTCCGGTCGGCAAGATGATGGCCGATGAAATCAACACCGTGCTGCGACTCGCTGACAAACTCAAACAGCGCGTCATCGGCCAGGATCACGCGCTTGAAGCGATCAGCCAGCGTATTCGCACTTCGCGCGCGAGCCTGACCGACCCGCGCCGTCCCATCGGCGTCTTTCTGCTCGTCGGCCCGAGCGGCGTCGGCAAGACTGAAACCGCGCTGACGCTGGCCGACACGCTCTATGGCGGCGAACGAAACCTGGTGACGATCAATATGAGCGAGTATCAGGAGGCCCACACCGTTTCATCGCTCAAGGGTTCGCCTCCGGGTTATGTCGGTTACGGCGAAGGCGGCGTGCTGACCGAAGCCGTGCGCCGCAAGCCCTATTCAGTCGTGCTGCTCGATGAAGTCGAAAAGGCGCACCCGGACGTGATGGAATTGTTCTATCAGGTCTTTGACAAGGGGCAGCTCGAAGACGGCGAAGGCCGCGAGATTGATTTCAAGAACACGGTCATCCTGCTCACGTCGAATGTCGGCCTCGACACCATTCACAAACTCTGCGCCGACCCGGACACGCGGCCCGAACCCGAAGGCCTCGTCGAAGCGATTCGGCCCGAACTGCTCAAAGTCTTCAAGCCCGCGCTGATCGGGCGCATGGCCGTAGTGCCCTACTATCCGATCAGCGATGACGTGATGCGCGAAATCATCAAGCTGCAACTCGGTCGCATTGGCCGGCGGATCGCTGAAAATCACGGCGCTGACTTCAGCTACACCGAAGCCGTCATCAACGAAATCGCCAGCCGCTGTAAGGAAGTCGAAAGCGGCGCGCGCAACGTGGATCACATTCTGACCCGCACGCTGCTGCCCGAAATGAGCGGCGAATTTTTATCGCGGATGGCCGAAGGCAGGGCCGTGACGCGGGTCCGGGTGGAGGTCGGTGATGGCGGACAGTTCAGTTATGAGGTTGCGTAAGGAGACGAAGGCGGCTGATGGGCAACCCGTCCAGTAACTGGCGCGAGCCGTATGCAAGAACACAGACCGGCCACCCGGACGCTCCGGCAGGCGGCGGGGGGCCGGGTTATGCAGTCATGCGCCGCCCGCTCGGACTCGACCAGGAATTTTCCCGCTTCCTGACGACTGCGCCGCGCAGTGAATTATCAATCGGAATGTCAGGCCGGCAGGCGGGCGCGGGGGAACAAAGCGTCGCCGTTCCAGCCGGTCAGGACGCGGCCCGCAAAATGTTGTCAGCGCAATCCGGCACGGACCGCCTGCTGAAGGCGGCGCAGCTTGGCATTGACAAACTGCCCGGTGAATTGCAGGAACTGGCCAGGTCAATTTTTACAGTCGAGACGCTGAAATCGTTTGTACTCTGGACGGCGGCGCTGGTTGCCGCCAACCTGGCCGGATTTGGTTTGCTGGCTGACATCGCCATCTTTGGTTATCTCGCTTATGTCCTGGGCGATCAGGCCGGAACTTTCATCAGTGAGATGATTGATTTTGTCAGTCTGGCCAGCGACGCCGAAAGTGATGCTGCCCTTGAGCGCGCGGCTGAGCATTTTGCCAAAGCTCTGGTGGCCGCTGGCGCTGCCGGGTTGACGGCGCTGATGATGCGCGGGGTCTTCAGTTCAGCCGCCCGGCGCACCAGCAGCCCCGGCGCTGCCGCGACAGAAGGTGGCGGCAAGGCAGTAAAAGAGGTCAGAAACAAAGTTGAAGCGAAAGCTGCGGAGTCACGGGCATCTGAAACGGTGACTTCGTTCCCGGCCAGAATGAAAGTCGCCAGAGAGTTCTATGAAAAAGCCGGGTTTTCTCAGGAGCGAACAGCCGACCATTTGAAGGGCATTGATTTCAGCAAACCCGTCGAGGTCGTCACGCTGGAACCATCCGCCAAAGTAATTCAGTATCAGCGGACTGGTCATAAGTTCGGCAACTATCTTGCGCCGCCGGGCACGGAGGCCTCGGCGCTGGGTGTCAATCCGGCAGGCCGCGTGGCCACGACTTATGAAGTGACGCGACCTGTGCAGGTCTTACGCAGCACCGCCGCTCCGGTCGAGGACATCTGGTCTGCTCCCGGCGAGGTCTTCAAAGCGAATGGCGGGGGAATCCAGTATTTCACGACCGAGGGTGGGGCTTTCAAAGCCGTCAACTAACCACGTATGACAAGGATCGAATTATTCAAAAAGGCGCTCGCGGAATGTCAGCGATTGTTGCAGCAGTATCCTGATGAACGGTCGCTGAAATCAGTTGAGAATCAGTTGCTGTACCTGATTGATCTGGAGGAAGGTCGCCGCCAGGATCGGAACCTGCTGGCGAAGATCAATCTGGGTCTGATTGCCGCGCGGGAGATTGAGGATCTTGAGCTGCCCTTTGCCGAACTGCTGCACAAGGTCAGCGCCCAGGCAGATCAGATGAGACGTGACGCCGGGCTTTAAGCAGGAGACAGATTGAGTGAGCGATTGTGCGCTTAACCGGATAACCAGGGAGATGAAAGATGGGCGCATTCACGCAGGACCACAGGCTGATTCAGATCAACACGCCGCTCGGCAGGGATGCGCTGCTGCTGCAGGCGTTCACCGGGCAGGAGGGCGTGTCGCGGCTGTTTCATTTTGATCTGATGCTGCATTCCGAGAATCGCTCGATCAGGTTTGATGCCATTGTCGGCAAGAAGGCGACGCTGCAGATTACGCTGCCTGATGGCACGCCGCGCCACATTAACGGCATCGTCAGTTCGTTTTCGCAGGGCGGATCGTCACAGACCTTTGCGCATTATCACGCGACGCTCGTGCCCTGGCTGTGGCTGCTGACGCGCACGACTGACTGTCGGATCTTTCAGAATCTGAATGTGCCGGACCTGCTGCAGAAGATTTTCAGGGAATACGGTTTTGCCGATTTCAAGCTGCGGCTGCACGCCAGCTACAAGACGCGCGATTACTGTGTGCAGTACCGCGAGACTGATTTCAATTTCATCTCGCGGCTGATGGAAGAGGAAGGCATCTTTTACTTTTTCGAGCACGAAGCTGACAAGCACACGCTCGTGCTGGCCGATCATCCGGGCGAATTCAAGACCAGCGAATGGCAGCCCGTCGTCAATTACGAAACCGTCGCGGGCGATGATGGCCGCGATGACATCGTGACCGAATGGAGCCTGACGCAGGAGGTGCGCCCCGGCAAATTCGAGGTCCGGGATTTCAATTTCGAGCAGCCTTCGCTCAACCTCGCCGCCAGCGTCGAAGGCCGCGATGAACGCAAATACGAAATTTACGATTACCCCGGCGAATACCTCAGCGTGGACGAAGGCGAAGGCCTCGTCGGCGTGCGCATGGAAGAAGAAGAGACGGCGCGCATTACGAGCAGCGGCGCGGGCACCTGTCGCGGCTTTGTTCCCGGCGCGAAGTTTGAACTCAAGAATCATTACCGCCGCAACCTCAATCAGCTTTACGTGCTGACTGCGGTCTGGCATTCCGCCGATCAGGGCGACAATTATTCGACCGGTTCGCGTGCCCAGGCGCGGGATGACTTTCATTACTCGAACCGGTTTCAGTGCATCCCGGACAAGACGCCGTTTCGCCCGCCGCGCGTCACGCCGGTGCCGGTCATTCACGGGACCCAGACGGCCATCGTCGTCGGCCCGGCAGGCGAAGAGATTTACACCGATAAATACGGGCGCGTGAAAGTGCAGTTTCACTGGGATCGTGAAGGCAAACGCGATGAACACAGTTCGTGCTGGATTCGCGTCTCGCAGCCCTGGGCGGGCAAGGGCTGGGGCGGCATTTCGATTCCGCGCATCGGCCAGGAAGTGATCGTTGACTTTCTCGAAGGCGACCCTGACCGCCCGATCATCACCGGGCGCGTTTACAACGCCGAATCCATGCCCCCTTACGGTCTGCCCGATGGCATGGTCCTCAGCGGCGTCAAGTCGCAGACGCACAAAGGTCAGGGTTACAACGAACTCAATATGGACGATACTGCCGGGAAGGAGAAGATCAACATCCACGCGCAGTACGACATGATTACGACTGTCGAACACGACGACACGCAGGCAGTTAAAAACAATCGCACTATTACGGTTGACGGGACACATACCGAGACGATCAAAAAAGACACGACAATTACGGTCACTGAAGGGAAGGAGACGAATACAGTCAAACAGCAGATCGTCATCACTTCCGAAACCGCGCATATTCATCTGACTGCCTGCACCAATATCAAGCTTGAGGTCGGGGCGAGCAGGCTGCTGATGAAAAGCGATGGGAGCATTGAATTGAGCGGCATCAACATCGCCATCAAGGGCAGCGAATCAGTGAACATCGCCGGCAATTCCATCACTTCGGAAGCCGGGATGGACCACAACATCAAGGGAAGCATCGTCAAATCAGAAGGAACCGCGACCAACACCGTCAGGGGCGGGATGGTCATGCTCAACCCCTGAAGCAGGCCGACTATGACAGCTCAGGCATCAGGCCGGAACAGGACTGAGGAATTCACGATTGTGGCCGGACAGGACCAGAACCGGACGCCGATCTTTTCCGTGCTGGTCAAGCGAACCTTCGATCTTGGCGCGGGAGGGGCCGTCTCTCGTGCAGCCCAGGTTCGTCCGCTGATTCAGGTGGATGAATATTATGATGATGGTGACCCGCAGGTGAATTCCCTCCGGTTCGAAACCGATCTGATGCCGTACAAGGCGATGACTGATTTTGTAGTCATTGGCAAGGCTTATGCGCCAGGTGGTCGGCCTGTGACCGGGTTTGATGTGCTGGTGGAAGTTGCGACGTACCGCAAACGCCTGCGTGTGACAGGGGATCGCTGCTGTGTCTATCAGCGTTCCCGTCGGCCCTCGTTTACCGAGCCGAAAGAATTCGCTGAAATGGAATTGCGCTATGAACTGGCCTATGGAGGTACTGACCGGGTGAGCATTCCGGCTCTGCCGTTTTCCTATCCCCGGAATCCGGTAGGAAAGGGATTGGCGCTGCGGAATCTGCGAAAGGTGATTGACGGGCTGGCGCTGCCGAATATTGAAGACCCTGAAGATCTGCTGACGCCGGAAAGGATCGTGATCGGAGATCCGGACGGTTGGAGTCAGCAGCCATTGCCGCAGGGGCTGGGCTGGTTTCACCGGGCCTGGTATCCACGCTGCTCCTTTGCCGGAGCGGTTCCTGGATTTGTCACGCCGGAGACGGTGCTGAAGGAAGAGACGCTGGGGCTGGTTCCCGCAGGGCAGATCGCCCTGGCCCGGCAGTTCAGGCTGCCGAGCTTCGATGTCAGATTCAATAACGGAGCTTCCCCAGGCCTGGCGCTGCCATCTCTGAAAGGTGGTGAACTGGTCAGGCTTCACTATCTGACGGCAGAGGGAAAGCTGGAATTCACGCTGCCGCAGGATTCACCTCGGATCAGTCTCAATCTCGGTCTGGGTGACAATGAACTTGAAGTAGTCCTGCAGACCGTGTGTGTGAGAGTTGAGGACCGACAGCTTGATCTGGTCTGGCGCGGCGCGCATCCATATCCGGGTGTGGACTGGCTGCCGGAGATGAAACAGATGATCGCCACCATTGACTGAGCCATGAGCCACAGCACATCCGTCACAAGCCGCGACGATAAGACAGCCGCTGAAAGGTCTGGGAAGGTGATCGTTCTTCCCGGTCAGACGCCGGATGGAGAATACATCCTGAGTGTGCTGGTCAAGCGCAGCTATCGCCTGGTTCCGGGGCAGCACTGCGTGCGCGCCGAAGCGGATCTGAAGCTGTTTCCCGCTGAGGTCTTTTATGACGATCCGATGAATTCGGCGGTGAAGTATGAATCTGACTTCATTCCTTACAAGGTAGCGACTGACGTGGTATTCAACGCCTGGGCGTATGCGCCGGACGGCAGGCCTGTCCAGGCGCTGACCGCTTCCGTTGCGGTTGCGGGGAAGGGCAAAGACATTCTGGTGATCGGTGATCGCGCCTGCTGCTATCGTGAAGATGCGCCGCCGGTCTTTACCGAGCCGGAGCCATTTACCCGGATGGAAATACGCTATGAACGTGCCTATGGCGGCACAGACATCTGGTCTGATCCGAAAGTGCCCTGTGCTTATGCGCGGAATCATCTCGGGCGGGGCTTCGTCATTGGCAGCAGCAGGAAAGTGATTGACAAGCTGCCATTGCCGAACCTGGAAGATCCGAAACAGCCGCTTACGCCGGAGCGACTCGCAACCGGGCATTTCATCGCGTGGGAACGCCAGCCGCTGCCGCAGAGTTTCGGCTGGGTCTCAAAAATCTGGAGGCCCAGATCGCTGCTCGCCGGTGTGCTGCCTGCTGATCGCAGGGTCGAACAGGAAATGCGCCGGGTTTATGCCGCGGCGCTCCCGCCGGAGCAGCGCGAGGTGTATGCCAGCAATCCGCTGCCTGACATGGATTTTCGTTTCTTCAACGGGGCGCAGCCGGAACTGACCTTTCCATTTCTGACGGGCGAAGAAGAGATGCGGACTGTCAACCTCTCGCCTGAAGGTGAACTGAACTTTCAGCTTCCCGGAGAGCGTCCCGGAATCGGCCTTGAGATTGGTTCAGGGATTCAGGAGCCGCCAGTGGTTCTGCATACGGTCATGGTCAGAATGGAAGAACGGCAGGTTGATCTGGTCTGGCGTGGAGCTGTTTCCTATCCCGGTCCCGACTGGCTGCCGCAGATGCGAAAGATGGAGGTCCTGATCCAGTGAATATCCTGTCTCTGATCCATCCACAGCGCTTTATGATTATGCTGGGAATCATCATTGTCATCGGCACCGGCGCATATTTTCTGTTTGCCGCAGCCGACAGCCTGGCGCTCGGCGCTCAGCAGGGCAGGGCGACAGTGACGGGCAGGGAATACAGGGAAATGAAGCGCACTTACAGCACTGAGTTGATTGGCGGACAGACCCGATCAGTGCCGCGCGTCATTCCTGAAATGTACGTTCTCCGGCTCAGACTCAATGGCCGCGAAACCGAGTTCAGTGTTGAGCAAAGTTTCTATAACGCGGTCAAAGTCGGCGACCAGGTCCGGGTCACTTATCAGCGTCGCCGACTGACCGGCGCCATCAGAATCATTGAAGTGTCGCGGTAAAGGAGGTATCAGTCCATGCCCTTGTGGCCCGCTGCCAAACTGCTCGATTCAATCATCGGGATAGATGTCCACGCGGTGGCTCCGATTCCTGGCATCCCGGTGCATCCGTATTTCGGACTGGTCTACCTCTGGCACGACCCGACCTTTCCGAAGACAAATGTCTTCATCAATGGAATGCCCGCCTGTTCAGTCGGGGCCATGGGCTATTCGGTTCACATTCCGCAGGGCGTGCCGGTTCCACCGACGCCGTCCAATTCTCCCTACTGGAAACGCTACCTGACCAATATTGCCATGGGGCTGACGCTGATGACGCTGACCATCCTTGCCAACATCGCCATTGCGGGGATTGCGGCGCTGATTCCAAAACCCAAAAGCGCTGAATCCTTCATCAAGGATGTGACCGGGATAGACACGACCAATACCGCGACTGTGTGGGAGTCGGTCAAATCCAGCTTTGGGGCTTTGACCAAATGGCAGACCTGGGTCAAGCTGCTGATGCCGCCCATTCCGTATCCCGGAGCGCAGGGATCAACGGCTGTCGGCAGTCCGAATGTCACTGTCAATGGCGGCCCGCTGGCGTTCGTCGCGCCGCTGGTGGCCACCTCCTGCAGCGATATTCCGATAGTACCGAATGCGATGACCCTCGGGTTCAGCAATGTTATGGTCGGCGTCAGTTTTGCTGATCTGGCCCGGGGAATTGCTGTCAGCGCGGCTCAGTCTGCCATCTCAACGGGAGTCTCAAAGGGGGTTGGCAGAGTGCGGGCCGGAAGAAATCACCCAGGATAGGAGTGGCTGTCGTGAGCGTCGGACGAGTTGCTGTTGGTCATCCTGTAGATGTCGCATCCGGTGTGGTCTTCACTGCCGGTCACGATTTTGATCTGCCCGGGCTGCAGCCGCTTGCCTGGCGGAGATTTTATGTTTCGAACTCGGTCATCAACGCCTGGCTCGGCAGAGGCTGGACTGTTCCATATTTCATGCGCCTGTCGGCCCTGAAAGATAGCTTCAGGCTGATTGATGAAGAAGGCGGAGAGGTGTTGTTTCCAATTCCTCCTGCCCAGGATGCGGCAGGAGGCACCGTCACGAATTTCGCCGCCAATATGGAGTTGCGCCCGGAGTCCGATCACTTTGTCGTGATTCACTGGCATTACGACAATGAAACGGTCGAGAAGTTCGGGTTCAGGAAAAGTTCAGCGCCGGAGATGGATCTGTCCTGGATTGAAGATCTGGCGGGCCATCGGGTAACTGTTCATTACGATAACCTGCGCCGCCCCGTCCGGCTGATTCAGGAACTGGAGCGCAGGGTCGTGGAACTGAGCTACAACGATCAGGGCACCATCCAGGCTGTTTATCTGCTACAGGCTGACGGGGCGCAAAAGTTACTGGTCAGTTATTGCTACGACGAGCAGCAGCGGCTGATTCTGGTCACTGATGCCGACGGCAATCAGTCCAGGTTTGAGTATGATGAACATCACCGCCTGATCGCCGAGACTAATCCGCTCGGTTCAACCTTTGCCTTTCGCTACAATCCGCAGGGACAGTGCATCTGCGCTTCAGGCGATGACCAGTATCTTGAACGCCACCTCCAGTATCATCAGGCTCCTCATTTCACCCGCGTCACCGACAGTTTCGGAGCCAGGACTGATTACTATCTCAATCCTGCCGGACAGGTCATGCAGGAAGTCTCACCGAGCAACGGCCTGACCACCAGTGAATATGATGAATTCGGAAGACTG